>NZ_JAUBUR010000107.1:0-1484 GCF_036705485.1 Microcoleus sp. AT9b-C3
CAATGGCACTGAAAAAGTGAGCAAAAAAAAATCTGTAAGGCAAGATATATATAGATCGTTGCCTTACAAACCAAAATATCTCTCTCCATTATGCCAAATCGTGCGTGCATTCTCAAACAACAATTTTTGCAGAGCGTTGCCTCACCTTGGGAGAAGCTGCTGCCAGAAAAGTTAGTCCATTCGCTTCTAGCGAATGAGAAAATCACCTACTACCAAAGCATCTACACACCGATAGTCACCTTGTGGGCGATGGTATCCCAGGTACTCTCTCCCGACAAAAGTTTGAGTCAAGCCGTGAAGCGGATGAGTACGTGGCTCAGTGCGGCCGGAGTCAAGCCTCCTTCGTCTGACACCGGGGCATACAGTAAAGCTCGTAAACGACTACCAGAAAAAGTCGTTCAACAGTTAGTACCCATAGTCGCAGAAACTCTAGAAGCGCAAGTTCCCATAGAACAACAATGGTGTGGACGACGAGTGCGGGTACTAGATGGAACAACAGTGTTGATGAGTGATACTGCTGCTAATCAAGCCGAGTATCCGCAACACAGCAATCAAAAACCAGGGTGTGGATTTCCCATCGCTAAAATGGTGGTACTCTTTTCATTGGTGACAGGGGCTGTGGTATCTGCTGGCATAGCTTCCTTAGCAAGCAGTGAGATTGTGATGAGCCGTTTAATTTATGCAAATTTAGCCCCCGACGATGTGATATTGGCGGATCAAGCTTATGGTAATTATGTCGATTTAGTCTTAGTAAAAGAGCGAGGAGCCGATGCTGTTTTTCGGAAAATTCATCTCCGTAAAACTGACTTTAGACGGGGAAAAAAGTTGGGAATTGGCGACCATAAAGTCGTCTGGAATAAGCCCCGGCAGTGTCCCGACCACATGAATATTGAGGAATTCGAGGCATTACCTTCTAGTTTCATCGTCCGAGAAGTATGCCTGCGAATTAAACGCCGCGGCTTCCGAGCTGAGCGTATTATTATAGTGACAACATTGGTGGATGCCAAACGGTATACTGTTGAAAAATTGACTTCTTTATATGGACTTCGTTGGTCGGCAGCAGAAGTCAATTTACGCTATGTCAAAACAACGCTGAAAATGGAGATGTTAACAGCTAAAACTCCAGTGATGGTGAGAAAAGAAATCTGGACACATTTATTAGCTTACACTTTGTTACGTACCATTATGTGGCAGGCTGTATCTTCGTCAAAAAATACAGTTTTTCAACTCTCATTCCAATCAACCAGGCAGCAGTTTAATCTGTTATTGACGCTGTTGGCAACTACAGGAAAATGCCAACAGCGAAAATGGCGTCAATTACTTTTGGAACAGGTGGCAACTAATTTACTCACTCTGCGACCCGACCGTTCTGAACCTAGGGTTTTAAAACGCAGACCGAAACCATATCCTCGAATGCAGGAACCTCGCTCTGTCTTGAAAGCTAAACTGCGAACGTGATTAAGCCTTTTTCAGTGCCATTGGAC
>NZ_JAUBUR010000059.1:0-29349 GCF_036705485.1 Microcoleus sp. AT9b-C3
ACTAACGAACATACATTTGATTTCCCCAAAATACGTCAATATAGTTACACACAGAAAATCATTTAGGATTGCTATAACGCAGTTTAAGCGATAGTTCACTTTCGTTCACCATTAGGGAACTCCCTCTAGCACTTGTCCGCCTTAGACTGGCGGTTTCCGTTACCTTCGTGGTCTGCACTCCGACTATTTCGTTGCCTACTGGGTCGTGACCGGACTCTTGAGAGTCTTTTACGTGAGGGTAAGGGGTGTGAATCCCTTAGCGGAGGCGGCTCCGCATACTAAACGACCATTTCAGGTCCCGCTAGGCTAAACGAATCGGACACCGGAATTGATATTATGAATTCTTGATTTTCTTCAGTCCCCCTCTGCTGGAACCAGAGGCAAGTTTATACGAGGTTTTAACCGCCGAGTCTTCAGGCGTGTCGCTTTACAACCAGAAATTATCTCAATTCCGGCGCAGGCCGGAAGGATATCAAATCCGCGCTTCCGGAGTCTGGCGTAAAGTCGAATCAAGCTGCCAACAAATAATTCGCGCAATTTTCATTTTTTTGACTCACAGTCAACAGTGAACAGTGAACACTCAACAAGCATAAGGAGTGCAACCGGAATCGATATTATCCGATTGATATAGCAGGTAGCCACGGAATATCTGTAATGCCGGGGTCGTAGCCAAGTTGCTTGAGTAGTGTGGTAATTTGCCCTCTATGGTGAGTTTGATGATTGAACATATGTGTCACCAAAACCCAAGCCGGTAGCACGCGGCATTTACCATCTACATTGCTTGTGTACTCAAACGGTTGACTCAACCAGTCAGAATTAAGGTGTCTAGACCATTCTATAATTTGCCGATCCGTTGTCTCCCGTTCTGCTCTCAAAACCTCAAACTCAGCATAGAGTTCTTGACCGATAGCGGTACCCAAAAATGGGTGAAGAGTGAAACGACCCATCCATGCTTTGTCACCATACAGTAAGTGATTCAAAGTGCCATGAATCGACTTAAAAAAGGCACCCATATCCTGTTTGCGCTGTTCATCAGGAATAGCCGAGCAGACCGAATATAGATTTTGATTCATCCAGCAATTGTACTCAGCCATTAGCTGGTAGTAGCTACCGTCGTACATACTCAAAACTTAATCACATAGTTTGAACAACTTACATTATACAAATAGGTGTTTCACAATACTCCTGACTCTAATTGGTCTAGATAAATAAACTCAGGAGCTTTAACTCCGGCTTCTTCTCTAATTTTAACCAGTGCAGGAGACTCAAAAAACGCCCTAGCATCTGCGATTGATGTCCACGCGGAGAAATGAACAATTTTTTTTGGTTCATGGTCATACTTCAAGAGCTGATAGGAGCGCTCGCCAGCTTCTTTTCGGATGCTTTGGGCACGATCGAATACCTGTTTCCAAGCTTCATAATTTTTTACTTCATGAATAATTAAGACATATTGCATAGCAGTCAGATTCTCTGATAATTTCAAAACTTCAAGGGTTCGGTTTACTTATGCTCTTACTCATCTAACTCTAGAAAAAGTCCCTCAGTCTTCAGAACTAAATCCTCATCAGACAGGGGCGAAAAGTCTAAATAAACAGTCCGTTTCAAAATTTCCAAGACAAAATCTAACCGCTCTGAGTCTATTAATCGTTCAAAAGTATTCAAAAGTTCTTCTACTAAAATAGTCATAGCTTTTTCCCTAGACTTGCTTATAACATAGCACAAGTTTTAAGTAGATCAACCTAAAAAGACATAACACCCACCTCCCCGCAGGACTTTAAGCCTGCGGGGTTATAAGCTCGATCGCGCTTTACGTTTAAAGTAGTAAATAGTGCCCGATCTAAAATTTTCCTAAATATCGTCTCTATATTTTCTGAAATTCCGACTGTGTGGCTGCAAATTTCCCTCGTGGGAGTCTGGCTGGGTGTAATTTTGTTGGTAGCGAACACAGCGCAACTACCTACAGGGTTTATATTACAAAGATTTAGTCTGATATACTGATACTTGAAAACTAGGATACCAAGTACGTAACTGTTCCGGTGTCATCGATAAAATTTGTGGGATTACTTTCATCGCCGCTAACGCCCCCCTAGTCGGCACGAAACCCCGTTGCGGTTTGAAGCAGTCACGACAGAACTCCAGGAGCAACCTGGTTAGGGCAAACCGATAAACAGCCAGCCTAATCCCGTTCTGAAAATTATTATTTAACAAAAATAAGGCTACAGCATTTAATATCCCTAATTGCACATTTTTAAATCTATTCAACCTTTCGACTTGAGTTTGCCAATGACAAATTTTAGCTTGAAAAGCGACCACCAGCGCGTATTTTTGGGAAATTCGGTAACTTAAATCCGAATCTTCAGCTATTGCCCCACGAGTCAAAATCTCGTTAAATCCTCCTACTTCCCTGACTATATTGGTGCGAAAAGTCATGCGACAACCGTGTAATAAAGCAATATCAGCAACTAAGTCGGGTCCGAAGGTTTCGCCCATATTATAATGATAATATTTACCGTTATAAGGAATAAGTAGCTCGGTTTGATACCAAAATTTACTAAGGTAATTACTCAAACTGTTCTTTAACCTTTTAAGCCCCGAATCCGGTGATATTGCTTGACTTACTGTATCTGATGTTTCATCCTTATCTGGTTCGAGAGCAGCTAAAACTCCCATGATACCTCCTATTAGCTCCTTTTCATCCATCTCATATATCTGCATGACTTTTTCGGCATAGTCAGCATACATAAAAGCGTCATCATCAATGAAAAATACAACATCACTCCGGCAATTTTTTAATCCCACATTCCTTTGGTAAGTTGAGGATTTTATTTCGGAACCAATATAAATAAAGTCTGGTTCTAGTAAAGTCGCGCCTAATGAATTTGTGATAAACTTTTTGGACTCCTGCCAATCATCACTAGCATCAACGATAATCATTTGTTGAGGTTTGCGAGATTGTTTGAGTGTTGCTTCCAAACATTTCAGCAAAATTTCTCGACGGTTCAGGGTACAAACAACTAAGGACCAAGTTAGCATACAATAATACCTCTAATATCAGATGACTTGATTATAACGGTCATAATGCTTTTATAGCATACGGGAAAGGGCATCAATCAACTGCTTCCATCCTTTAGTATTAAGGCGATCGTACTCTTGGCAAAAATGCCAACCACCCAGCGGGTGCGACCGTACCCTAGAGCCAAAAGTTGCCGCGCTTCCACTTCCCCGATGCAACAGGTTTCACCCCAAACGCCAGAATCACTTCGCCCGTTTCGGTTTTCAGTCCCAAGCGGGTCTCATCTTAACCCATAATAGCTCAATTATTTTCCCTTTCCAAACAACTGTTAATAGGTCAACAGGGCTGGGGCGATGTTTTTTTAAAGCGCTCATGGGCATTGGGTTGAAGCTTTGCGCTCTGTGGAGGGGGCACTTTCAATAGCGAGTAAATCATACCGTAGTGACGGTAGAAAATCCAGCCAACATAGAACAAAGCGATCGCCCTTGATGCCGAAATTGATTGAATCTCTACTACAGTGGTAAACAGTGCCCGATCGAAGTTTTTCCTAAATATCGTGTCTATATTTTCTGAAATTCCGACTGTGTGGTTGCAAATTTCCCTCGTGGGAGTCTGGCTGGGTTTGATTTTACTGGTAGCTGAGGGCTTAAATCGCTTTACTTCTGTCGATGCTGAGGTATCGCGGAAGGTGGTTCACATCGGTACTGGGAACGTGATTTTGCTGGCTTGGTGGCTGGAAATACCCGGTTGGGTGGGGATTTCGGCGGGGGTTTTAGCAGGTGCGATCGCCCTAATTTCTTACCAAGTTCCGATTTTGCCCAGTCTTAACAGTATCAACCGGAAGAGTTTGGGGACTTTTTTCTATGCTGTTAGTATCAGCGTTCTCGTAGCTTGGTTTTGGCCGCTGCAACATCAGGAATACGCTGCTTTGGGCATTTTAGTCATGACTTGGGGCGACGGATTGGCTGCTGTCATCGGCCAGAAATACGGGAAACATATTTATCGAGTTTGGGGAATTCAGAAGAGTTGGGAAGGTTCTGCAACTATGTACTTGGTGAGTTTTTCTGTTAGCAGTTTGATTTTGCTGGCGGTTCAAGGCAATATTTGGCAAACTTGGGCTGTGTCTGCTGTTGTAGCTTTGGCTGCTGCTACTTTGGAGTCGGTTTCCAAGCTGGGAATTGACAATCTGACTGTGCCGATCGGCAGTGGGGCGATCGCCTTTTTCCTAAATCAATTTTTGATAATTGGTAATGTGTAATCTAAACTTCCCCCCACGGGAGGCGTTGCTGGATACAGGTATGAATTCCAGATTTCGCAATTGCTATAAACGAAGTCGGGTGAGTTTTGTAACTTCCGATCACAGGTGATTCATACCGTGAATCAGCAACGCCAATTATCAATGGTCTAAGTCTCGTTAAAGCAGCCGACGTGCTTGTAAAATTTGTTGTTGCCATTGCTCGAAAGCGGGGATTTTTGAGCGATCGTCTGTTGGAAACATCGCCCTAATTTGCTCCATAAGCTCGATCGCCAGCGGTACGCCAAGCTGCAATTGTTCCAACACATCCCGCTGAGCAAAAACGGTTTCCGGTGTTCCTTCTAAAATCAGTTTTCCCCGATCCATTACAAACACCCAATCAGCCCAGCGGTAGATGAAATCGAGGTCGTGACTTGCTAAAAGGATAGTGGTTCCGGCGCTGTGAATTTGTTGAAGTAAACCGATCAGTTGTCGAGTGTGACGCGGGTCGAGATAAGCGGTAGGTTCATCTAACAGCAGCAGTTTGGGCTTGAGAACCATGATATCGGCGATGGAAACCCGCTTTTTCTGGCCCAAACTGAGATTGTGAATTGGTTCGCGGGCGAGTTCGCTTAGATCGAATTGCTCGATCGCCTGCTGCACCTGTTGAGCAATTTCGGATTCTCTTAAGCCTAAATTGTACAATCCATAGGAAATATCTTCTTCTACTGTCGAAGCTACTAATTGATGTTCGGGATTTTGGAAGACGAGTCCGATTTGTTGGCGCAGTTGCATCAAAGATTTGCGATCGTAGCGAAAGGGCTCACCTTGCCAGCTAATAATTCCCTGTTGCGGTTGATATAAGCCATTTGCTAACAAAAAAAAGGTAGTTTTGCCACAGCCATTTTGACCTATCAGCCCGCACCGTTTCCCGGCGGGGACTTTGAGATTTAAACCCTGAATTGCCACTCGCGAACCGCAGGGATAGGAGTAGGAAGTGCCAGCGAATTCGAGAATCCATTCAGACATATTCGTTATTTTTTATTTTTTATAGCCTTGTTCCCCGGCTCTGCCTGGGAATAAATACCCGGAGGCTATGCCTCCAATTACCGATTACCGATTTCCATTGTATAGCAATCCTTGCAGCAGTCGTCAACTTTTTACCCCACCCCAACCCTCCCCTTATCAAAGGGGAGGGAGTAAGAAATTCAAAAAGGATTTAGGATTGCTATATTTGTGTCAGCCTCGATCTGATTTTGACAACTGCCAAAGTTGCATTTCATAACAGAGATGCTGCTCAAAAAGTTGGGACGCTTCCAATCCTTCAACCACCAACTTCTTGAACCAGCGGCGAAATATCCAGCGCAGCAATTTGTGGACGGGCGGAACTGTGATCGCAATTAAATCTGCAACATAGATCATCGTATTTAGTCCATACCTACGGAAAGTATCGACATACAAATCGATTGTGGGCAAAATATGGGCGGAAATATCCTCACTTTTTACTAAAGTGAACCCAGCCTGCTTTAATGCTGCATGAAGTTCTGTAACCACATGACAATTAGAGAACATTCCCTCTTGATAATTAGCATCAGAGCGCAGCATATCGGCCAGCAAAACGTAACCGCCCTGATTGAGGATTTTGGCGGCACCGTTAGCAATATCAACAGCCGACATATACTGGCTACTTTCGCTAAAGAGAATAAGATCGTAGAAATGAGTTGCTTGAAAGTCTTCAAACCTCGTGAGGTGGAAGATTGCCCGATCGCCCGTACACTTAAGAAAGCGCTGCTGTTGAAACGGATCGGGTGCGAGCCCTTCCACTGCAAAACCTCGATCGAGCAAATAAGCCGCATTTCCGCCAATCCCGCAGCCCACATCGAGTATCGTATGAGTGCCTTTGGGGATCGCATCCAACAGTTTTACAGTATAAGCTTGCTGAGCCAGGCGCAATCGCGCGATCGTTAGTTCGTCAGCGGGCACAGGTAGGGTTTCCCAATAGCCGTAGTGAAGGTAGGGCGAATCTGTCAGGCCCAAATAGTAATTAAGCGCTGCATTTTGGTAGCGAGTTACTTTGGAAATTTCGAGGGATTTTGGCTGCGACATTCGGAAAATTTAGTAAGTTTTAGGATTTCGGGCAGAGTTGAAATTCTTCCCAGCGCTTGCATACTTGTTCATAGCACTCAACAGGAGAAATTGCCAAGTTTTGCAACAAATTGATATCAATCTGACCGTTGGCGATCGAC
Organism: Microcoleus sp. AT9b-C3; assembly: GCF_036705485.1. NCBI lineage: Bacteria > Bacillati > Cyanobacteriota > Cyanophyceae > Oscillatoriales > Microcoleaceae > Microcoleus > Microcoleus sp. AT9b-C3. The sequence continues at coordinate 6,494 of NZ_JAUBUR010000059.1, forward strand.
AAAAATATAATTGCTTCCTTGGGTTCGTAGGTAGCAATGATTTGGAGCAAATTTGAAACAGTGTTTTCCTCTATTTCTAGTTGTTGCAAATAAACGGTTGCCTCCAAGTCGGAAATAAATTGCCGATCGTACTTTATAGTATCTAAGCTCCAATTCACAGAACCGTTAATGGGAGTATTGATTTTGCAAGCAACCAAACCTCGTCCTTGATGCAAAAAGCCATTCCAAGCAGTATGTCCGATCGGCAAAATATTCTGGTGAATAAACAAGTTTTGCCAGTAGCCAAAACTACCCTGCCAAACACTATCTTCAATTCGCATTTCTTTTCCATTAAAATAATATACGCTTCCGAACCCAGAGCGAATTACATCAGCGTTCATCTGTGTTTATCTGCTGATATCTGCGGGTAAAAAAGCCTAATCCAATAATAATAAAAAAAATAATAAACTCACCATCATCCATACCTCGCAGATGAAAAACATGATTGTAAACAAATCGGCGGGCATCCTGACTCAGAGTTCCAATGATCTCATTACAGTTGCGGGACAGCGCCGGATTCGCACCGAACTTTCCCCCTTGCGTCTGATGGCTGTTCTCCCTCAGAGCCGATCGATATACGGGGATATTACCACTATTTGGGATATTTGACAAAAAAGCGAGCGGACATCTGCAACAATTCTTGTGGGGAGTAGGGGGTTAGGCATCCTGCCGCCCCAACACTTCTTTTTCAAGTCTATATTGTGATTCGGTGTGCCGCCAGTCATCGGAACAATTTTTCCAGTGAGAAATTCATGCCGATCCTGATAATTTACTTCACTTTATAGATATTTTTCTGCCGTGTAGGTTGTAGTTTCAACTGGTGCGCTCGTATAAACGCTCTCCTTTAATTTCCCCATTTTTTTTTAACTCATGTTAATTAAACATAAACTTCAATTTTATTCATGCTAAAAAACAGGCAAGATGCCTGTTCCACAAAGAGTTAATTTGATTGTGAAGTGGGCATCCTGCCCGATCGCACTTAACGAACTTACCGCAGCGGGACAAAGCTATAGCCAGTGCTTCCTCCTTGCTTAACTTGCACTAAAATCGGCTTACCAGCCCGATCGCCCGTGGGCAAAAACTTCACATCCTCGCTCGATCCTGCTGCCGAAAAACTGGCATTTCTGAGTGCTTGTTGCAATCCTTCCCGCGTATTGCTTTGCCGCAAACCAGCGATGACAGCTTGAGTCGCATCAAAACTCGTTGCTGTTCGCCAATTCACAATGCCTCCCCAACGCTGGCGGGCATTTTCTGGGAAACGGCTACCGGGATTAGTTTCAGGATGCCAGGGAACGGGCAATACTAAGCCGTTAACGTCACTTTGTCCGTCTTTTAAAGTTTGAAAGGTGTAGAGCGTAGTGCTGCCGTAGAGTGGCAATTTGCCTCGATTGCTGCGAGCCAGAGAAATCGCACGGTCAATGCGATCGATGTGGGGCGCTACCATCAATCCTTGTGCACCTTTGCTGACAGCATCGGCAAGGGCATTTTCCGCATTAAAAGAAGGAAGTGAAAAGTCGCAAACAGTGGGAACTAATTTGCCACCAGCAGCAGTAAGAGATGCCACAAATTCATCTTTAAATGATATGTTATCCGGTGCTTGGGAATCATAACAAACGGCAATATTAGTTTGACCTGCTGTTTTCACTGCATATTCTGCTAAGGGAGCTGCCATTAAGCTAATATTGGGTACTGTCCGAAAGATGTAGCTGCCAAATCCTGAGAGATTATTGGCAAAGCTCGTCGGTGTCACCATTACCAGTTTTTCTTGCTGATATATCGGAGCAGCTTCGAGAGATGCGTTGCTAGCGTTGTGTCCAATTACTGCCAGTATACTCGAATCTTTTGTCAATGTCCTTGCAACTTCTCTGACAACCTCTTGACTGTTGTCATCGTTAACAATTTCTACTTGCAGTTTAGCGCCGTTGATGCCACCGATAGTATTAATTTCATCCTGAGCTTGGGCGACACCTCGAAGGATTTCTTGGGCGACATTGGGGTTGCTACCAATGGGAACGCTGACAGCAATTTTTAAGGAAGAACTATTGCTGGCTGTGGCATTATTCAAATAGATAATGGTTTCCGGGTCGTTGCGATTTTGTTGCAGCGATTTCTGAAAATATTGGGCGGCAGCTTGGTGATTTCCCTCAGCAAAAGCTTGAACTCCTGCTTGTTTTGCTGCTGTTGTTTGGGAGGCTACCAATATTTGATTTCCAAAACTGATGCGATTTGCGATCGCTCCGGGTGCGATCGTTGTCGATGTAGATGTAGATGTAGGTGTATTTGAAGTTTGGGTTTTCAATAAACCGGGAAGGAACTTGTATGCGCCCAACCCAATTAAGCCGATGGCAATAATAAAAACAATGGGCGGCGGGCTGTTTCTTTTGTTAGTATCTTGATACATAATTTTTTCTCTGTGTTTTGATACTGTAATTATTCATTCAAATACTGTTCACGTCAATTCATATAATTCATTAATTAAGTTCATAAAAGTCATATTTGTAATAGCTGTGGCAGGAAGTGCGCCCTTATTCAAATCCGGCCCGCTAAACTAACGAGAATACGAGAATTATCAACAATAGCCCTGGAGGCGCGGGTGCTCAGAAACCTGGTTTTTTGCGATAATACTTGGTTACAAGCCGCAGATTCAGTAAAAACCCGGTTTCTTTGCTTGTAATGCGTAAGTCTCGTTGATATTAACCACCGCCACCGCCACCGCCACTAATCGTGAATATAATGCAGGACTTACCCACTCCGACCAAAGAAACCGGGTTTTATTACGAAAAGACACGTTATAGCTCGCAGGTTCGGTAAAAAACCCGGTTTCTTGCCCCCATTCGTCCAGAAGTAACAATAAATTTAGCGTTGAAATACCGCACTTAACAAAGTTAAAACCGTGCAACCAAACAAAGCTTCAAATATATATCTTCGCGAAGGTTTATAAGGGTAAGAATTCCAAACGCGCAATTCTCCATTAAAGCCGCGCGACGCTAAACTCAGCGATACTTGACGGTAGTTTTCTAAAGTTCGCTGAAGCAATTGCCCGATTAAAATGCTTAAACTCTGCATTCCCCGCTTCCAAGTGCGGTAGCCACAGCGCGAATTTTGTGCTATCCAAAGTTCATCGGCGATCGCCAATAAGCTAAAAATAAACCGATACATTAGTAATAGCAGTTCTGTGACCAACTCTGGACAGCGTAATTGTCTGAGAATTTGCAAGATTTCGGTAAATGGAACCGTCAAGAGGATGAAATACATACAGCTTGTCGATGCGAAGGCGCGGGCAAATAGCAAGCTCACTTGGTATATGCCGGTGCGGCTCACATACAGATAAAAAGTGCCGATGCTAATGCCCCAACCTTGCCAAATATCCCACCCAATCGCGGGGATACGATCGCCCGCAACCGCACCCAGCGCCAAAGCAGGCAAACTTGTCAGCAAAAACATCAACGGTAGCGACAGCAACCGCAAATACAGTTTCCCCGGAATGCCGGCATAGACGACGATCCAGACTGCTAGCCAAAGGCCGATCGACAATTGGACGATCGCCCCAGAAACGAGAGACAGAATTAACAGGGCGATCGCAAAGGATAACTTGTGAGATGGTGGCAAGCCGCGCAAGCGATTTGTATAAGCCAGACTATCAATCTGATGGTTCATTCCGACGACTTATTATCAGACTGCTGCCGAGATTGCGATCGGCCTTTATACAACCCAATGACGTACCCAACTACGCCAGCCCCCATCGCCGCTTGAGACGCAAACAATAGACTGGAAATTTCTCCGCTAGCCGGCTCAAACAAGTGATTGAACCAAGGTTTATAACCCGGTTGAATTTCGGTAATTGCTTTCTTAGCTTGGTCATCTGCACCGCCATATTCACCCCGCACAAAAACGAGAGGAAACGCTGCCAGAACAATCACAGCACCAGCCAAAAGCCAATTTTGCCGCGAAGTAGATTGGTGATTGTTTGTAGTTTTTTGACTCACGGCTTATGACTCCTGTTTTAATAATTTCAAAGTTTTTAACTCCGGCTTCCCGTAAGAATGCAGCCAATTCCAGACCAATAGAGTCAGCAATCCCTCACTGATAGCCAGGGGTACTTGAGTGATAGCAAAGATGCCCGCAAACTTTAAAAACGAAGCGATAAAACCGCCACTTGCTGCGGGGAAAGCTAACGCTAATTGAATCGAAGTCGTCACATAAGTCAGCAAATCTGCCAAAGCCGCAGCACAAAAAATTGCCGCCCGCTGGCTACCAGTTCGCAACAGCAATCGATAGATAAAATACGCAGCGAAAGGGCCGACAATCGCCATCGAAAACATATTCGCTCCCAGCGTTGTCAAGCCACCATGCGCTAACAGTAACGTTTGAAACAACAAAACTAAAGCCCCCAGTACAGCCATCACCGAAGGGCCGAACAAAATGGCGCCCAAACCCGTACCCGTCGGGTGAGAACAACTGCCCGTTACCGAGGGAATTTTTAAAGCAGAAAGCACAAAAGTAAACGCACCCGCCAAAGCAAGCAATAGTTTAAGTTCCGGGTGTTCTTTTGTAATGCGAGTAATTGAACGCAAACCTACTGCAAAAAAAGGCAACGCCACCATCCACCAAAATGCAGCCCATTGCACCGGCAAAAAACCTTCCGAAATGTGCATAGCTGCGGCGGGCGTTGCCGAGCCCAGGACAATATAACAACTCAAGCCAGCCATCAATCCCAAGCTGACCAATTTCCGATTTCTGGTCTTCACACTGAACCTCGCAGATGAGACTATGTAAACTAACACATCGGCGGGCATCCTGACTCAGAAAGCGACATGACTCTCATTACAGTTGCGGGACAGCGCCGGACTTGCACCGAACTTTCCCCGTTTCCTCTAACGGCTGCTCCCCATTAGAACCGACTCGTTAGACATAGTTTAGTCGATCGTGTAAGTTTCAGCAAATATTGTACAAAAATTTATTCAGATTAACTAAGTCAAAATTACCTATCATGTTCTCTTCTTTTCCTTCGCGTCTTCGCGGTTCGTTCAATAAATACTATCGCTCAACATCAACGGTATAATATTAGTGAGTTTTGAGGAAAGCCGCAATGTTACAGTACAACTTGCCGAGGAACTTGCCCTCAGCCGATGAACTACCAGACTCAGATGAAACGCCTGTGGATAACGAACTGCAAGAATTAATACCAGGCTTGTTAAAAGCAATATTGCTCATACTTTGGTCAGAACGCATGGACTGGTTTTTTGGCATAGATATGGGTATTTATCATCACCCGGATAAACCTGCCATTGTGCCCGATGCTTTCTTGAGTTTAGGTGTAGAAAGGTTTTATGATGAAGAATTGCGTCCCAGTTACGTGCTGTGGGATGAAAATGTTCTGCCTACTTTTGTGCTAGAAGTTGTTTCCCCAACTTATCGCAAGGAATACAGCACAAAGTTGGAGGAATATCAAGCTTTAGGCGTACTTTATTACGTCATTTATTCTTCCCGCCGCCGTCGTAAACCCCGTTTAGAAGTACACAAGTTAGTCAATGGAAAGTATGAATTACAGCCAGGAAATCCAGTTTGGATGCCAGAAATTGGTTTGGGTATTGGTTGTGAAAGGGGAAGTTATTCTGGGGTGACAAGGGAGTGGTTGTATTGGTATGATGCCGATGGAAAACGTTATCTGACTCCTGAAGAACAGGTGAAAGAATCCACGCAGCGCGCCCAACAGGAAGCCCAGCGCGCCGATCGATTGGCTGAACGTTCCGATCGACTAGCTCAGCGATTGCGCGAGTTGGGGATAGATCCTGATAATTTGACCTAATGGCAATCAAGAGTACCAGACTGACGGACTCTGGACGCTCAGAAACCGGGTTTTGCAACCGAGCTCGATCGTCCTCAACGAAAGATTTTCAGGAAAAAACCCGGTTGCCGCATCCAGAAATGTGTGAATTTTTATCGCAAAAATCAGAAAATATCGAGATAGATTTGGAAAAAACACAGAGTTTGACGAGAAACATTGAGATGCAGCTCGAAAAAATGAAAATCAACAGAGGTTATTAAATAATGGTCATGAATCTGCGTTCTTACGATATCATCTGTTTTGGTGATGAAGTTCCAGGAGTTCTAGCTGTTGTCTCTGCCTCCCGAGAATATCGGCGCCGCACAAAGCGTTATCCGCGAATTCTGCTGATGTCTAAAGCAAGCTTGCAAGAAGGAATTGGCGGGCATTTGGTAAGAGGTGGCCTTGCTTATTTAGATAGAAGTCAGATTAGTGAACAACTTCAACAATCTTTAAAGTTAGATACCTTTGGTTCACCGGCGACAATCTATAAAGAGTTCCTGCAAAAATCCGGTGTTAAGGCAATTGCACTTGACGCCCGCAAAGCCAGTGCAGCGCTGAAAGAAATGCTAGTACAAGCTGGGGCAGATCTCCTCAGCAAAGTAGAAATTAAATCAGTCAGTAAAGAAGGTCAAAAAATTGCCAGTATAACCACATCTCAAGGCGTAGTTTATGCCGGCAAGCAATTTATTGATGCCACTGTCAATGCCGAATTAGCTCAAGCTGCCGGTGTGAGAAAGCTGAAGGGATTTGAAACATTGGGTCTGCCTAACTCAGAACTTCCAGTCACCCTCGTTTTTGAAACCCAAGGACTCAGTGCAAGAACCCTAAAAGAATTCGATTATATTTATCTAAAACGCTTCACCAACCTGGCCGATTCAGAGAGTCAAAAATTTTTGCTGTACGCTGCCGACAAGGATGCCCAACTAGCAGAAGAACTCCGGCGGGAAATGAAAGACACTAAAGGCAATCTCAAAACTCTGTGGGCGGGCCACGATTACATCGATGTTCGTTCGCCGGCTCTGTCTGTAGCTTACCACTCCTTTAGAGGAATAAAACTATCTTTTTCTGAAACTGGCGTAATTTTAGATGAAGGAAATATAGCAATACTTCCAAATGATAGACTTTCGTGGAATGCGCTTTTATTTGCCGTCACGGCCAGCGAAGCGGAAGCCTTAGCCAGAAGCGGGAGCAAACCCACGGCTAATATGCAAAGAGAGATTTTATTTATTACAACTTGGCTGAAGAGTTTGGGGGCTACTTCTGTTACTTCTGCCTCAGAACTTTATATCAGACACGCTGGCAATGTGACGGGAGTTGTAGAACCTTTAACAGGCGCACAAATGCTGTTAGGTGGCGTACCAGCTAATGAAGCCCTGGCAACATTTAGCTATCATTTTGATGTACGGGGAGGCATCCAGGGTATTCGCGATAAAGCAAATGGTCTAGGATGGTTTAAAAGTCTGAGTTTTAAACACCCTATCTTTAATATTGGCATCCGCCACGCATTAATTAAAAACGTTCCTAACCTGGCAGTGGTCAGTCCCTGTTCTGGATTTGAAGGGTTTGCGTGTTCTGTCGGCAGAATTGTTGAATTCAACGCCGCAGTTGGTCAAGGTGTCGGTATCGCTGCGGTAAATGCCATTCTAAATAACAAAAATCTAGCCGATGTATCTAACCGAGAAGTGAGGCAAGTTCTCGCCCAAACAGGTCAGTTACCTAAAATTTTTGGAACTTCCAATAGTGGTGAGGCAATGCTATTGGCGCAATTCGAGACTCTTGCCAGTTCCGATGCTATTGCGTAATATCAATTGCGGTTGCACTCCTCATGATTATTGATTGTTGACTAAGCTGTTGTGGCATTTAAATTGTATGTCAAAAAATAATCAAACTTTTTTGGGGTGTCCCGCCCTGAATATACAATTTAAATGGGCGACAGCTTAGCCTACTCGCTAACAAACAATCCTTACTTCTTCTGCGGGCACTTCGGATGAATGCCCCCCTGCAAACAAATGTAAGCAATTTGACTTTTATCTAAATTCTTAGCCTCCGCAAAATCAACTCCTAGGAATCGACCGGATTTACTACCAGTCTGATTTTGAATAAATTGATCCGAAGCTGCTTTCCCCAGAAACACAGCGCCTTTAAAATCCGCTCGCGCTAAATTTGCGCCCCTAAAATCAACCGAACTCACCTCCGCATTCCGAAAATTCGCATCTTCCAACCGAGCATCTTTGAAATTCACGTTGGTGAGTTTAGTCGAAGTCAAATCGGCATTTTGTAAGTTAGCGCCACTCAAATCACCACCGGACAAATCAGCACCTTGCCATTGCGATTTAGACAAATTTGTCAAGGACAACTGAGCACCTTGAGCCTTCACTTTGGCCAAACGCGCACCCGACAAATCCGCTCGCGACAAATTCGCGCTTCCTATATCTGCTCCGGTAAAAATTGCATTTTTTAACAGTGCTTCCTGCAAATTGGCTCCAATTAAAATAGCACTGCTAAAGTTAGCGGAATTCAAATTGCCCTTTGACAAATTAGCTTTGTTCATGACAGCGCGCACAAAATTAGTCGAGTTCATTACAGCACTGTTCAAAGACGCCCCGACCAAATTTACTCCTTCCAAATTAGCGCCGCTCAAGTCAGAAATCCAATCGTCAAATGTACCTGGACGCCTATCTTCGCCGGTGCCGTAAAAGCGAGCTCCCTGCAAGCTGGCATTGGTTAAATTGGCATTTCTCAACTTAATTCCCGACAAGTCAACTTTGTTTAAAACTAAAGTAAACTGAGACGGGCCCGCAGGACTTTGAGCTAAATCCGTGCGGCTGAGATCGACGCCGTTGAGTTGGCTGCTATACACTGTGAGAATTTTGCCGATCGCCCTTTGGACTGTTCGCTGGCGGGCGGCTGCTAACTCGCGTTCCGGGGCCTTGCCGCCAAAGCGCAGGGACTCTAGGTCGTTGCTGAGGGCCTGATTCAACCGCTGCAACTCAGGCAAAGCTTTCGGCCCGCTACTGACTAAAGCTTGCTGGATCGCGTCCAACATGGCGCGGTTGTCTTCTTGAGCTAGCAAATCCGCTAGCAGCGGTACGGCGCGGGAGTCATCCACGGCCCCCAAAGCCAAAATGGCCGATCGCCTGCCCGATGCCCCGCTAGCGGATGTGGGAGACAATTTGCTGACTAAAGCTACAAATAATTCGTCGTTTCGCTGCCGGGAATCCCGCATATTTGCTTGACTTTGAGTGTAGATGAGAGTGCCGACAAACAAAGTTAAAATCAATCCCGCGCTGCCGATGGTAACTATTACTAAAGTTGTGCCTGGGTGTTGGCGCATCCAATTCCACAAACTGGCATTTGCTTTCAGGCTGCTTTGTGGAGTCACAACCAAAGCCGCAATCTGCGCGTCTTCTTCAGTCCAATCTTGAGTCGGGACAGGATCGGCAGACAGTTGATTCGATCGAGCATTGACCACCAAAGTATTCGCGAGGCGATCGTGTCCAGATTGGCGTTTGTAGCGCAATGCCAAAGCCCCGTCTGCGAGCACTGCCAAGCCGCTCAACCCCCCTAAAATCAGCAAATCAGGAAACGCACCGCTCAAGCGCCAAATGCCGTAAGCGACGCCCAGAGGCACTCCCCAGCGCCCCAAACTTTCGCGAATTAGCACTTGCCCAAAACCTGGAGGAGTACCAGACGCGGTGACAACTTTGACCCCGAACCAGCGTTTGGGGATAGTTTGACCTGTTCTGGCGAGCAAAAACAGTTGGCACCCCGCTAAAACTGCCGGTGCCAGCAGTGCCCCTGACCAGAATAGATTAGTTAGGGGTGCGACTCTGGGGCTGCGATCGCGCACGGGTATGCCCAAGGTACGGGCGACGGTTTCGGATGCTGCTGCTATGTAGGAATTGAGCGGCACGGTTTCAGTTTCCTTGTTGACCAATGCCCCGATACTGAAGGGAACGAGGGCGCTGGCCGCAATTAACGAAATTTCCACTGCCCAAGCGCCGCACCTGCGAACCAGCAGTGGCATTTGCTTGGATTGTGTTTGCCAAGACGGATCGGGTTGATTGATGCCGCTGGGCGCGGTGGGGTTAGCCATATTTAGAAATTCCTATTATTTGTCGTTAGTTGGAGGAATCAGGAGATATTGCCAATTTATCAGAAATTTGGGTTTAAAACCCCGTCCTTGGCTTGACGGCTTTCTATTGGATGAGCGTGAATTTACGCTTGGCAAAGCAACCCCAAACCAGGTTATAATTAAGTTGTCATGGTGAAACTCCATTGCCATCGTGAAACAGTTGAGACACACTTTCAGGCATAAATTTAGGGGCAAAGAGCGGCGAAAACTCTTAAAACAGCTAGGGATAAAAAAAATAATATCCCAATACCAGAGAACCAAATACTTTGTTGACTACTGAAGTAAGGCGGGGCACGCCTGAACTCTAGGTTCATATCCTAGTACGCTTGGGGAGATAGACCCTCTGGGATTAACTAAGTTAAGCTCGTCAATTGGTGGTATTCCACGGTTGAAAGGTTTAAGTATTGCCGTAAGGATAGTGAGTAGTAAGGTCAGTCGTGGAGCCAAGAATCACCTCGCCTTTAGGACGATCGGTGAGTGTCAAAGGCTATGTAGATTAGCACTCCGAGAACGGCAAGAGTCATCAGGGCGGAAATTAGCTTTACGACGCTATTGAAGACTGTCAGGACAATTATCGCTCCGACGGCAAAGGCTGCCACCTGCCCCGGTTTGGGGAGTCTTTGAAACTTGTCCAGTAATTGATTGTAGAAGGTTCCGACGGCTTGATAGCTGTCTGAATTTTGTGTGATGAGTGGCGATCGTTCTACTTTAGCTTTTAGTTCTCCGAACGCTTGCTGCCAATTGAAGTTATTTTGAGGATTCATAAAAAAATTCGGAAGTTATTTTAGATTAATGTGTTTGGAACCGCCATTATCCCCTACCGTCAAAGAACTAGAACCAAATGTCATTGTGTGAGGAAACATGAAGATCAATTATCCGGGCGATCGCGGCAAACTGTGGTTTAGCCCGATCGTGACCTTAGCCTTGGCAATGATTTTAGCGGATGCCGGTGTCCTTCGGAGCCAACCGCTACAAATTGCTCCGGGATTTCCCGAACCGCTGGGAGTTTCTGGAGTTTCCGGCGGCCCGAACAATAGCGGCGACTGCGGTTTTGTGTCCCAAGCACCGAACCACGTCATCGAAGTAACGCAGGATTTGCCTTACTGGCGGATTGCTGTACAAACCGCTGGAGCTCCAAGTTTGATGATTCAGGGGCCGAGGGGGCGTTTCTGCGTGCTGCCGGCGAATGCTGCTGCGGGGAATGTAGAATTTTCCGGTTATGGGGACAAGGGGACTTATGTTATTTTTGTGGGCGATCGATCTCAAGGTCAACACCCTTATTCTCTCTCTATTTCCCAAAAGCGAAATTAAAAATACAACGGAATTAGGAGGCTTGCTGTGAGAAAATGGCTTTTTGGCGATCGTAACTAAGCCATTTTCTGACAGCAAGGGCGTAAACTAGGGATTTCATATCAATTTTGTATTTGGTCTTTAACCCACTTGCGAAACAATCTGAGAGTTTGACTCGTGCCCACTGTTTGACTTTGTTCACAATATTGAGAAATAGCTTCAATAATTGGCAGATTGGGAAAAGTTGGACTAATTTCCGATTCAACATATTTCCCATCTTGAAGCACATTAATCTGAAGCTGGTTATTTTCATAGCGCCATATTTCAGGTACTCCCAGCGCCTCGTAAGCGTCCAGTTGAGTTTGGGAAGTTAAATCCACTTCAATTGCTAAGTCAGGCGGCGGATCGACAGTTAAGTCGATCCGCTTTTTACCAATCATTAGAGCGTAATTCTGAATGTAAAAGCAGTTGTCAGGTTCAATTCCTTGTAACATACTTTTTCGCTTAAAAGTCGTCGAACCAAAACATTCTCGATCAATTTCAAGTTCTTCGAGTAATATTTTGACCATATCGCCAATGATTTCTTTATTGAATTCGTGTTCTGGTAGTGGCATCCTAATCTCCAACGTTCCTTGACTGTAAGCTATTCTAGAGCCACGGTGTTCTCCCAACTCTTCTAAGATTGCCTCAAATTCCTGCCAGTTGACATCATGGAACAGCACTCTCTGCCCTGGGGGTACACTGATTTGTCTTAATTGCAGCGTTACCATTTCAACCTCCGATTTATTTAAGTTTATTATAACTTGCGCCAAAAATATTGACGGGTGCGCACTGCGCACCTTACTAATAACTTATTTAAATTTATTATAACTGGCGCCAAAAATATTGTAGGGTGCGCACTGCGCACCTTACTAATAACTTGCGCTCAAAATCTAATTGTAGGGTGCGCACTGCGCACCTGAAACCTCGGATTTATTTAACTTTATTATATATAACTGGCGCCAAAAATATTGTAGGGTGCGCACTGCGCACCTTACTACGCCAAAATATTGTAGGGTGCGCACTGCGCACCTTACTAATAAGTTGCGCTCAAAATCGAGCAGTCTAATCTACGTTTTTTTGCTGGTTGTAAAGTTCCTTAAACTTGCGCTGCTGCTCGTTGTGGTCTACGATCGGAGAGGGATAATGAAGAAGTCTGCGTTCTAAAGGCGAAATATTTCCTGTTAGCAAAAATTTCGTATCAACGCGGCGCAATTCGGGAACCCAGTGCCGAATGTATTCCCCTTCCGGGTCAAATTTCTGAGCTTGACTCGCCGGATTAAATATTCGCAAAGGTTTCGGGTCCATGCCGCTCGATGCGCTCCACTGCCAGCCGCCGTTGTTAGCAGAAAGGTCGGCATCTATCAATTTTTGCATGAAGTATTTTTCGCCCCACTGCCAGTTAATAATTAAGTCTTTGGTGAGGAAACTGGCGACTATCATGCGGCAGCGATTGTGCATCCAACCTGTCTGATTTAACTGCCGCATTGCTGCATCGATAATAGGATAGCCAGTTTTGCCCTTACACCAAGCTTGAAAAAGCTTTTCATCGTTCTCCCAAGGAAAGTCTTTGAATGCTTGACGGTAGGGGCCGTCTGCTAATTCTGGGAAGTTATACATGGCGTGTTGGTAAAATTCCCGCCACGCTATTTCCTGTTGCCAAGTGCGGATGCTTGTAGACGCTTCTTCGCTGCGGCAAGTTTCCATTACTATCTGGGTAGCTTGCCAAACAGTGCGGATGCCAATTGCACCAAATTTGAGGGCGGCGCTGAGTTGGGATGTGCCGTTAATGGCGGGGAAATTGCGCTGTTCTTGATATTGGTAAATTGCCCGATCGCAAAATTCTTCTAATTTTTGTTGCGCTGCATCTTCTCCGGGTTCTATTACTAATGGGTTTTCCCAAATAAATCCCAAACTAGAGGCTGTTGGCACTGTTTCCATTGCACCTGCTTGGTTGGCAATTGCTTGTTCTTCGGCGGTTAATCCGGTCATTAATTCCAGATAAGTTATCGGCAGTGTCTCTACTGGTTGGGCTTTGGGTTTACTGTTCCATTTTTTCCAAAAAGGTGTATAAACTGTGTAGGGAGTCCCTGTACCGCTGCGAATTTCGTCTGGGGCGTGCAGGACTTGATCCCAGAAATTTTGGACTTGAATTCCTGCTTGTTGCAGGGCATTTGATACAGACAAATCGCGCTGTTTTGCGTAGGGTTCTACATCCCAGTTCCAAAATACTGCTTGAGCATTTATAGCTGTTGCTAGTTTCGGTATTCCTATAATCGGTTCATCTTGAATGATCAGCATTTGGCTGCCGGCTTCCCTGTAACGCTGCTGAAGTTTTTGCAAGCAGCCGATCATGTATGTGACTCTTGCGGGCGCTACGTCATCGCGATTTAGAATATTGCGATCGAGACAAAAAATTCCGACTACTTTCGGGCTTTGCTGGCGCGCTGCGGCCAGTCCGATATTGTCAGAAATACGCAAGTCGCGGCGGTGCCAAAATAAAACTAGATCTGACATTTTTTTGATTATATTTTAACTTCATACAGTTCGCCGTAGGGTAAGCCTCGGCGTACCTTACTACTATATAGTAAGTAGGGTGCGCACTGCGCACCTTACCGCTATCTCAAGTATGTGTTGTCTGCCACCAACCTATCGGATTTACATCAAAAAGGGACGGGCTAAGAAAAAGCTAGAAATTGATTTCGCGTCAATTGGTTCCCCCGCTAAGATAGCTTTTTCTAATTCTTCTGGGGTGAATAAAACTGTTTCAATGTCTTCATCATCGTCTTGGGCGGGCGGCTTTTCCAGTTTTTCCAAATCTTCGGCTAAGAAAGCATAAATGATTTCGTCGGAATAACCGGGGGCGAGAAAAAATTGCCCTAAATTATGCCATTTTCCGGCCCGATATCCGGTTTCTTCTTCGATTTCGCGTTTGATTGTTTCGGCGGGGCTTTCATTGATTTCGACTGTACCAGCGGGAAATTCTAAAATTCGCCCTTTTGTGGCAAAGCGATATTGGCGTACCAAGACGAGTTTACCTTCGGGGGTGACGGGAACTGCCAGTGCTCCGCCGGGGTGGCGAATACATTCCCACTCGCCTTCGGAACCGTTGGGAAGGCGAAGGGTGGCTACGTCAAAGTTAAATTTGCGCCCTTGGTAAAATAGGCGTTGTTTGAGAAGTTGGGGTAGTTCTTGACCGATCGACATAAGCGACAAGCGAATAATGTTTGATGGCACCGATTTAAGACATCATAGGCGATCTGATAGGATTTTAGATTGTAGATTTTAGATTTTAGATGGGGAATGACTGATAAATATCACGGTTTGGAGCTTACCTACGGTTGCATTTTTTTTACTGGTACGATCGGTGAATTTTGCTTTATTTTTACAATGGCAATTTTTGCACTCCCGAACAGTCTGCTGTTTGCAGGATTTGGACGATCGCACTTTTCGTCACCGGATGCACCCAATCCGGGGCAATTTCTGCTAAAGGTACTAATACAAAAGCTCTTTCGGTCATCCGGGGATGAGGCAAAGTCAGTGTCGGAGTTTCTAGGATTAAATTGTCGTACAGCAGCAAGTCTAGGTCGAGGGTTCTGGGCCCCCATTTTTCTCGACGAATTCGATTAAATTTTATCTCGATTTCTAATAATTTTGCTAGCAAGTGTTCGGGTTCTAGTGCAACTTCTAGGATGGCACAGGCGTTGATGTAATCGGGTTGCGGTGGCCCTACGGGGGCGGTTTGATACCAGCTTGAATGAGATTTTACTGCTATTCCTGGGGTGTTGTTGAGGGTTGCGATCGCGCTAGAGAGTGTGGCGAGTGAGTCGCCTAAGTTGCTACCGAGGGCGATCGCACATTTTGTTAATTTCATAAAGAAGGAAGTTCGGCAACGGATTGTGTAACGGATGTAACGGATTGACTTCAGGGGGAAAACCCGACTCTACAAAATAGAGTCAGTCTTGGACGAAGGCGCAGTCAGAAACCGGGTTTTTTACGTAAATACTTCGCAGGCAGCCCGCAGATTAAGTAAAAAACCCGGTTTCTTTAGTCTTAATGCGTCGTCAGTCCTGAGTTTTTTAATCACAGCTTAACTGGCGGTTAATTTTTATTTATTATCATTGACAAGTGTCACCATTTAGTTTAAAAAATAATGAGTTTCCACCGACGCTTATTTTCAGCCGGGATTTTGGCAACGGTCATTTTTACCGCAAATATATCAGTATCTTTAGCAGAAAGTAAGGAAAGATATCTTACCTTAGATTCGGACGGCAGTCAATCTTTTGCGAGTTTAGTGCAGCAGGCGGAAGATTTAGCGAAAGAGTCGATCGCCCGCGAGTTTGAAGCAAATCCGGGATTAACAGAAGTTACAATCATCATTACAGCCGATCGCAGCCGACAAAGGGTTCCAGTTTTGCGATCGAGAGTATCCCGCCGCGACTGGCAGAAAGATGCGAGAATCGAACAGTGGACTAGATATTTTGCGGATGCTCAATTCCTGCTGGGATTCAGAGACGGCAGTATTTCGTCCCCAAATTCTGGGTTCTCGCAAGTGATTAATGTACCTGCGCCAAGTCGATCGACATCGCGAGAAAATGATCCGGGTTTTCGAGATGATTGAAATATTGGTAATGGGGCATCGGCAAAACAGGGAATTGGTAGCAAACAACAAACAGCACGACAAGGAAATCACGGATACACGGATAGATATTTTTTCCTGAATCTCTCTCTCTATTCCCAATTACCACTTGCCAAATACAATATTTAACTTTTTGTTAACCTAAATACCTCCCAATTTTAATTAACCTTCAGGTTAACTTCCTTTAATTTAACAGTGATAAACTTTCATACGGAATCATCAGATTAGAGATGTTGGTTTGAAAAGGAATTTATGTCTAAAATAACTCGCCGACAACTGCTAATTTTCTTCGGCAGCAGTGCAGCTACCACTGTGCTTGCCCCTCAACTAACTCAAACACTGTTTGGCATCAATTCCACCTCGACCGAAGCTGTTGTAGGGCCACTATCTTTCACTCCGTTAAGACTTCCCCACCCGCTGCCGATTTATCAAGAATTGTCCAGCTTTATGCCGACCGGCTTAAACGGACAGGGAACCGTGATGGCGGCCTCGCAGAATACTAAATTAACCAGCTACAACGTTGTTGACGATGTGGTTGTGCCGCCGGAATACGAACGGTACGTGATTGTCCGCTGGGGCGATCGAGTTTTCCCGAATCCGGCAGACTATTTCGGCTACAACAACGACTACACAGGCTTTGTAGGCCTTCGCGGCAGCAATGACGACGGTTATCTCTGGGTTAACCACGAGTACGTATCCTTCCCGATGTCAAAACTCGCACCCGATACCCCGTCAGATTTGGAATCATTCCCAGCAACGGATCGCGCCGTCCTCGGTCTAGACTTATCTGTAAAAAATCGCGCGACCCTCGGCGAATTTTTGTACAATATGGGTGGTTCCATCCTCCGCATCACCAAACAAGCCAACGGCAGATTTGGGGCGATCGCCGGCGACTCCCTCAACCGCCGTATCCACGGACTGTCCGGCCTCGGAATCAACAGCCAGCGTTCCGACACATACAAAGATGTCATCTCCTGGGGAAGCAGACAAGGCGACGACAACTACCTCATCGGCACGGGTCCTGCAGCTACCCAAGTCTTCGCGCAAGTCAATACCGACGGACTCGGCAACCGGATAATCGGTACAGCATATAACTGTTCCGGTGGCACAAGCCCTTGGGGCACAATCCTCTCAGCCGAAGAAAATTTCCAAGGTAGCGAAGATTTTTTCGTGGGAGTTCAGGAAAACATCAAACCCAACGGCAGCCAAACCGGCTACGCCAAGGGCACTACGGGCGAGGAATTCGGCTTAGTCGGCGAAAAATACGGCTGGATGGTAGAAGTCGATCCTCAAGATCCGAGTTTCCGCCCCCGGAAGCACACATGGTTGGGCCGCTTCCGCCACGAAAACGTCGCGATTCGCGCCGAAGCCGGCCGCAGATTAGTAGTGTACATGGGGGACGATCGGCGCGGCGGACACACCTGGAAATTTGTCAGCAACGGTAGTGTCACAAATCCCGCAGATAAAAGCAACAGCCGATTATTTGAAGACGGCGTTTTGTACGTTGCCCAATACAACCGCAACGGTACTGGAAGATGGCTGCCACTAACTATAAATAGCCAGACAAATCCAGTGCGTCCTTCTAAAGTTGGCGAGGCAGAATTAGCAAGTTTTGGCAAAGCTCAAAGAGATGCCGCTACTCGCTTGCCCAAACGCGCAGGAATTGCTGGTCAAACCGAAGACGGCGGTTCTTTTGTAGTAGATATAACCAATGAAGCAACAGCACTTTCGGGCTACCAAAATAAAACTCTGGCTAATTTCTACAGCAGCCAAGGCGCGGTTTTAGTTGATGCTTTTTTAGCGGCTAATTTGATTGGTGGCACTCCGACGGCGCGGCCGGAAGATTTGGAAGTTAATCCTACTACTAAGGAAGTTTTCATTGCTTATACTGACGGCGCACCGGGAAGCGACGGCTATCCAGATTCTCGCATTTTTAATGTTGCTAAATACGGTAGCGCAGTCAACAGCAATCAGCAGTCGGGAGGACTTTACAAAATAATTGAAGACAGTCCTGATGGTGCGGGTTTGACGTTCCGCTGGCAGCGTTTGGCGCAAGGTGGAGAAGCCGGTGCGGTAGATGGGGCGGGATTTGCTAATGTAGACAATTTGGCTTTTGACCCTCAAGGCAATGTTTGGGGCGTGACTGATATGTCTACGAGCACGCACAACGGTTTTGATGTCGGTGCGACTGGAGAGCCAACGACGATCGACCACAATAAGACTGGAAATGTGTCAGATATTACTGGTGTTTTCGGCAACAATTGGCTGTTTTACACTCCAACTTCCGGGCCGAATGCAGGAACAGTAATTCCGTTTGCTTACGGCCCGAACCGGTGCGAAATGACGGGGCCGACTTTTGTCGGAGATACGCTGTTGCTTGCGGTGCAGCATCCGGGGGAAGATTGCCCGATCGATGATGGTACTGTACTGAGTCGGCCAATTGAAATGTTGGATTTAAACGGTGCTGTTTTTAATCAGACTCGTAGTGTTTCTCGCGGCAGTTTGTGGCCGAGTAATATTGAGAACGATCGCCGTCGTTCGCCGATGCCGTCGGTGATTGGAATTCGTCGCGTGCGATCGACTCCAACGGGCCAGTTTGTTTAAATTTTACATTTTGCACCATTCTCGGTAACAGGCAAGATGCCTGTTCCACAAAGAGTAAATTTTCTTGTGGAACAGGCATCTTGCCTGTTCTTAAAAAGCTTATTGAGAATGGTGCAACATCTAAGTTTAAATTTGACTGACCAATCGGGGCCCAGAAACTGGGTTTTTTACGAATCTGGAGTAAGATTAAATGAACCGCGAGGCACGCGGACGCGAAGAAAGAGAAAGAAGAAGATACTGTTCTTTATTCGCGCTCTAGCCTCTTCGCGGTTCGTTCAAATAATTTAAAAAATCCCTATAACAATTAATATCCAATCCCTTAACAGCGAAATTTTTAAGAAAATTGTACTTGGCGATATAAATCGGCGATCGCAATTTCTAGCTTCACCGATTCAAGTTGCAAGGAATCGCCCCAACCATACTCGGAGAGAACCCATTGCCCCTGTGGATTGCGCCGAAATATCTCTACTCCTCGCTGTTCGACTTGCACCAAAACATACTCTTGCAGTGTTGAAAATTAGCGGTATTTAGCAAATTTAATACCGCGATCTGCTGCTTCTGTGGAAGGCGATAAAACTTCGATAATTAAGGAAAGAAATTGCACTAATTGCGGATTGTTATCATGCTCATCACAAGTTACTACAACATCAGGATAAAAATAGTTTTTCCCTGGTTCTACTTGGACTTTTACATCTATAATGTAAATTTCCTAGGGGAGATTAAGGCGATCGTCTAATAGCTTGAAAAAGTTTATGGTAATTCGATTGTGATTGCGGGTTTGACCGGTGATCGCGACGACTTCGCCATCCCAATACTCGTAGCGTTCCTCTTGGGTGGGTTCCCAAGCGAGGTATTCTTCTGCACTCATCGATAGGCGATCGGGTAAGGCAACCATAATCCGATCGGGAATGAAGTATGTTTCTAGAATAGCTTGAATCTACCCGTTTAAACAACAACAAACTGTAAATGTACTTTTCAGTAATTATCTAAAACAAGCTGAGGGTTGGTCGATCGCAATTACAGAAAATGGCAAGCAGAACGCAGTATGCGATTAGCAAAAATGCAGGGCGAGCGACCTATCTTGGTGGAGTAATTTTGCTGTTTGCCGACCTATTCGCCACTGCTATTCAAAGGCAACAGTAATTTTCCCGTTAGCACTTATTTCATGGGTCAACCATTCTATTTCTGGAGGGGTTGCTTGAGAAATTCTCAGGGTTTCATAATATTTTTCATCAAACACGTAACCTAACATTGAATCCCGAATATACATACTCCCTTTGATCATAAATTTTTTCTCGATCGGAGCCACCTGATATTGATACCAAGGCCACAGGTGAGTTACAGAAATCTGTTGGCGATCGATCTTGATTCTAGTCCATCTGAAAAAAGTTACAAGACGTTCCCACAATACAGAACAACCAATGACTAAGCCAATACCCCAACAAATTGGTAAAAATACCAGAAATGGAATAATGAAGAAAAATGCACCTTGAAGAACGGGTTTTATCCAGATAAAAGGAAATAAAAATAGCCCCAAGCAAAAAAACGTTCCTACAAATATCCAGTATAATTTCCGAAAACTCAACTTTTTTGGTGGAATGATAACCTCTAAATTCTCCCCATCTTTTTTCAATTCAATCCTACTACCAAAAGGTTTTTGTCTAACCATCGAGATATCTGTTGGCTGGCGGGGATTTTCCAAAGCTTCCAAGGCCTCTTTTGCAGATGCGAGGCGGCGGTTCAAACTCGGTTGTATCATCCACTTCAGCCAAGCAATTAAATCTGGATTGAGATTGACTGTTGACTCAAATTGAATTTGCAAATTACCTTGGGATAACTCGGCTGGATGCTTGCCCGTTACTAAATAAATTAACGTCGCACCCAAACTGTAAATATCGGAAGCGGGAACATTTCGCCCTCCAAATTGTTCGGGCGGCATATATCCGTAAGTGCCGACAACAGTAATCGTACCGCCTTTTCTAGCTGCTAGTGTCTGTACGGAACCAAAATCAACTAAATAAACATCACCGACACTATTGCCCGATCTGTTTGCCAGTAAAATATTACTGGGCTTGATATCTCGGTGAATAACTGGTGGCTGTTGCCCGTGGAGGTAGTCCAAAATTTCTAGTAATGCTTTAGCCAGTTGCTTGACTTCTGCTTCGCTAAATGTTCGCCCGCTTTTTAACCATTCTTCTAACGATTTGGCTGGGATATAGTTTTGTACCAAGGCAAATCCTTTACCCGTTGGCACATCCACATCAAAGTAATCCAAATAACGGGGAATTGCTGGATGAGAAAGCAGTTGTAACGTTTGCGCTTCTCTTTCAAATAGCTTCAAGTCATCCCAGCAAACATCTTCCCCAAAAATCAGTAGCTTAATCGCTACTAACTCTTGGTTTTGCAAGTCACGCGCTAACAACGTGCGCCTTCCCGCATTTTGACTTAGCTGTTTCTGGATGACATAACGCTCTTTTAAAATTTTACTTTCCATTTCTAATCCTCTTGAGAAAAGTGCTTGTTAATTTTATCGATCGTCCATACTCGATTGACTAATAGGCAAATCTAACCATTCGCTGAGTTCTCCTGCTATCCAATCAATCTCGGCATCGCTGAGATGCCTGGTAATCAGTTTGTATTCCTGCGTTCCCGCCCAAATCTGAATGTCGCGAGGTCTGCGCGAGTCTGTATTGAAACTATCTATAAGTTGTAATTTACAGATAGCCTCCCTCGGACTTGGGGGCAGTAGATTGTAACGCACCAATCCCAAGCGCTTGGAAGTGAAAGAAATTTGTTCGCGATCGATCCGCAACCGGATGAATTTTGCCGATTTTTTGATAGTTGATTCAATAAAAAATATAACAGAAATCACGCCTAAAATAACCACGATTGCCCAGAATAATAATTCATATCTAGAAAAAAATAGATACCACCCAAA
Source organism: Microcoleus sp. AT9b-C3 (assembly GCF_036705485.1). Lineage (NCBI taxonomy): Bacteria > Bacillati > Cyanobacteriota > Cyanophyceae > Oscillatoriales > Microcoleaceae > Microcoleus > Microcoleus sp. AT9b-C3. The sequence goes on from NZ_JAUBUR010000059.1 coordinate 28,008, forward strand.
GAAAATAAACATTACCCATATAAAAAACCCGACTGCCAATGAAATAAAAAATAAAAAATAACACATAAAAACCAAACATAGTTGATAAGGAGGTATCACAATCTCCAAACTATTCCGGGTTTTCTTGAGTTTTACCCAGCTTTTAGCAGGTTTTCCCAAGACAGATCGCCCCCCCTCTCCCGGTTTTTCCAGTGCTTTTAATGCCCGCTCGCCCGTGGTTAAGCGACTGTTTAAATCCGGTTCGGTCATCCACTGCAACCAGTCAACAAAATCGGAACTGACAGAGATTTTTGGCTCAAAATTAATCCGCAAATCCTCCTGCGGCAAATCGGCTGGATGGACTCCCGTTACTAAGTAAATTAACGTCGCACCCAAACCATACAAATCCGAAGCCGGAACCGCACGCCCGCCAAATTGTTCGGGCGGCATGTATCCGTAAGTTCCCACTACAGTAACCGTGCTACCTTCTCTCGCTGCTAAGGTTTGAACTGAACCAAAATCTACTAAGTAAACTTCACCCAACCAACCACCTTTATTAAGGGCGGAGTGTTTTTGTTTGAGGGGCGATCGATCGGCTAGCAGAATATTACTCGGTTTAATATCTCGATGAATTACTGGCGGGTTTTGGTGTTGCAAATATATCAAAATTTCCAGCAATTTTTTAGCGATTTGCTTTATTTCTTTTTCCTTAAAATTCCGTCCCGATGCAACCCATTCTGCCAATGATTTCGCTTCAATATAGCTTTGTACCAGTGCAAGCCCTTTAGTCTTTGGTGTCTGGAATTCAAAATGATCTAAGTAACGAGGAATTGCCGGATGGGAAAGTGACTGTAAGGTTGTGGCTTCTCGTTCAAATAGTTTTAAATCGTCCCATTGGAAATCTGCACTAAAAGTAAGGATTTTGATGACGACTAACTCCTGAGTTTGTAAGTCGCGCGCCAGCAAAGTTTGTCGTCCCCCATTTTTCCCAAGGCATTGCTGAATGGCATAACGTTCTTTTAACACTCGCTCTACCATGTTTTTTCTATAAATATTGACAGCTTTTACTATACCTCAGCCTTGACGAAAGCTGCTAGAAAAAAGCTCCATTTGTTACAAACATTAATTATGACTATTATGATATGACTATTATGAATTCAAGCAATGGCACAAGCGTTGCTAAAGTACGCGAAGCTGTTGAGAAGTGCTGGCACAAGAGTCTTACAAAAAAAGGCCGATCGAGATGGAAGGGGCGATCGCACGATCGCGCGGAATTAAGCGCGCTGCTGATATAGTCATTTCAAATAAGTATGAGACACTCTTTATGCACAATAAGCACGAATAACTTCATCAAGAGATGTGC
>NZ_JAUBUR010000060.1:0-29337 GCF_036705485.1 Microcoleus sp. AT9b-C3
TGGCACATCTCTTGATGAAGTTATTCGTGCTTATTGTGCATAAAGAGTGTCTCATACTTATTTGAAATGACTATAAAATCGACGGAAGGCGATCGCAATACCATCGAATAAAAGCTTCTCTCCCCTGCGCCAGCGCTTCTCGCTGCAATTCAAAACGACTTTGATACAATCTCAAAGGTGGCTTTCCCTCCACGCCATCCACCAGTTTGAGGCTGTAGCTGCGTCCCAGATAGTAAAAGCCTTCCCCGGAAACGTATTCTTTAGCAGGGGTGGGAGGATTGAAAGATTCTTTCTCGATTAGTTTACTGTGAATCCACAAGCGTTTCTCGTTGACAACTTTTTCTAATGTTTCAATTGGCACTTGTGGGGGAGTTGACAGAATTAATTGACCGTCTCGTTCGACAGTGATGCCGATGGTGCGACGTTTGGCACTCGGGCGTAATTTAAAGGAAAGGTCGCCAAAGGTTAGTGTTGTCATAAGATTAGGCGAGATCGATTTTTACGGGCAAGTTGTACCAGTTTATCGGCTACTGATTCTAATTGTTCGTAATTGACTGCATCCTTATCATCTAAATACCCGGCTATCCACTTTCTTAAATCTTCTTGAACGACAGGTCTGTCCCAATTTACCCGTCGAAGTTCTTGCCTAATGTGGTTGACAATTTCGACGGTTAGTGCTGCAATTTCGGTGAGGTTTTTGTCAGAATGTTCGCCTAAAATATTCAGAAATGGCAGTTGAGTTTTCGGGTCTAACCCGGTTTCATCGGTCTGGCGACCTGTTTGGATTTCTTCGATATATTTCCGCAAAGCTTCTACTTTTTCTTGCCAGTTTTCTGCCAGAGATTCGAGGATTTCTTGCAGTTTATCGCTCAAGTTTTTGTAATAAACTGGGTCTTCATCATAGTGGATATCAATGTGGTGGCGGGCGGCGAATTCCATTTCGGCTGCTTGCGCTTTAATTGACCGATGCCGCTGGACGTGAGTTTTAAAATCCAGAGACATAATATCAATCGGTGGAACTTTGGGATCGATTCCTTGGGATTCAATATATTGGTCAATTAATGCCCGGACTTTTTCTTTGGCGCTGACAATGTTTAGTTTTTCATCTCGATAAAGGTCAGCGACGGATTTTTTAATTAAACCGAGTTTTTTGGCATCTTTGACAAAGTTATAAGGATAACGGGCTTCGGGACGGGGTAAAATTGTGTCTAAGCTGTCGAGAAAGTCTTTAAAATAATTGTTGAATTCGACTCGGAGGCGATCGTCCCTAAGCAAGTCAACACAATCATCTACATCGTTGATTGTGCAACCGTTTTGGGTAAATAAATTAATGAGCCGCTGGTGTTTATCTCGTAATTTCGGCAATTCTTCCCGAATGTCAAACCAAGCGGATTCTGTATCTACTTTATCGTAAATTTCTAAAGCTTTTTGTAGATTAACACCGTAATAATCTACTACTAAGCCATATTCTTTAGTATCATCATGAACGCGGTTAACGCGGGCAATAGCCTGTAATAGTTCATATTCTTTCATTCCTCGGTCTAAATATAAAACTTGTTCTAACGGCGCATCAAATCCCGTCAGTAGCATACTTTTAACAATTAAAATTGCTAAACTGTTTTTGGCTAAAGGATCTTTAAATTTGGTAATATTGATGTCTTGTTGACTCTTATCAGTCCACTTTTTCCAGTTGGGATCGTCATTTTTATCGGAAGAAATAACGGCGGCGAATTCTAAGCGGCGGAGTGTTTCTAAATGCGGTAAGGCTTGGGCGAGAAAGCGAGTTTCTGAATCCAGGTTCTCTAGGGTTTCAGTGTCGAAACTTTGCAGGATGGGGGCGCGACTTTCTAGTTGTTGCACCAGTTCTCTTTGTGCTTCTAAAAATGCTTCTTGATAACGAACGGCTGCGAGACGAGTTGATGCGACAACTTGGGCTTTGAAACCTCCGGGAAGGATACGCTCGCAATAATGGCGCAGCATATCTTTAGCTTTGGCTTTAATCAGTTCTCGCGCTTCGCAGACTTGGGTTTTAGTCGCGTATTTAGCTTTAATTTGCGCCCGTTCTTCTGGGGTTTTATCCTGAAATACGATTTCAAATAGTTTATCTAGGTCATCGCCTTGGGTGACTACGCCTCTGGCTTCTAAGCCTTCATAAAGAATGGGTAAAGTAACTTTATCTTCTTGAGATTGGCGGATATTGTATTGGTCGATAAAATCACCAAAAATTTGCTTGGTCGTTTTCTTGGCAGATTGGACGATCGGAGTACCAGTAAAACCAATTCGCGCACAGTTGGGTAACGCTGTCAAGAGGTTTGTGTGGAGAGTGCTGGCGTGCGATCGGTGCGCTTCATCAATTAGCACTAAAATATCCTCAGAAGGATTGAGATTTTTCGGCATTGGCTCGATTTTTTCTTCTTCTTCTGAGTCTTCGCCACCTTTGAATTTTTGAATCATCCCGAAGACTAAGCCAGCACCGGGTTGTTTGAGGTAGTTTTCTAGCTTTTTGACGTTTTTCGCTTTTTGTAAGGGTTCGCCTGTCAGGACGGCTGTATCGGACAGTTGCTTTTCTAAGTCGGTGCGGTCAGTAACGACGACTATCTTGAAGCGGCGCAAGGCGGGGATGGTGCGGATTTTCCGGATCAGGTACACCATTGTCAGGCTTTTGCCGGAGCCTTGGGTATGCCAGATGATACCACCACGTTGGTCATCGGTGCCGTGTTGCGTGCGGCTTGGGTTGTGCCGGAGTCGCCCGATTGCTTCGTGGACTGCCCGATATTGTTGGTAACGGGGGGCGAGTTTAATCGTGCGTCCGCCGCTGGCTTTGAATAGGGTAAAGTTTTGCAGGATGTCGAGGAGGTTGGCGGGTTGTAGCATCCCGGCGATGAGAGTTTGGCGGGAGTTGAGTTCGGTAACACCCAGTTGTGCGGCAATTTCGGCTTTGGGGCAGGGAGTCGTGTCTTTCCACTCGACATAATGCTCGTAGTTCGCGCCGATGGTTCCTGCTGCTGCCCGTCCTCTAGACGCGGCTATCATTAACTGGTTGTAGTGGAATAGCTTTTCTGCCCCTTCCGGTTGGCTGCTTCCCCGTTGGTTGGAATATTGCAACAAGTCGCGAATGGCTTCGGTGATGGGCTTATCCAGGTTGGGGCTTTTGCACTCGATGACGACGAGGGGGATGCCGTTGACGAGTAGCACGATGTCCGGGACGATAAACCCCCCTTTGCCTGTTGCCCAAGGGGGGTCTACTCGGTATTGATTGATGGCTAGGAAGTCGTTATTTTGGGGATGCTCGAAGTCGATGAATTGGACGGTGCGATCTTTGCCGTCTTGTCCCTGAACAGTGGTGCCTTTGAGGAGTAATTCTGTAGCGGCTTGATTTGCTTCCATTAGTCTTTGTGCGCCCAGACGCTCTAATTGACTCACGGCGGCATTCACTTGGGTATCATCGAGCCAAGGATTGCCGTTGTCATCGAGGTTGATGCGCTTGATGGCAACTTTTAGCTGATCGCTAATTAAGACTTGCTTGAAGTTCTCGCGATGGGTAACTTGGGGATGATCCCAACTGCCTTCGATATGCTGCCAACCCATGCTGATAAGTTGGTCGATGGTTGGCTTTTCAGAGTAGATGTATTCAGGAGTTTGTTGAGACATTGAAACTATTTTTTAGATACTCAATATAAGTAGATTTGACAATTAAGAATAATTGTTTATCTTCAAAAACAAATTTTATGTAATTGGATTTTTTATTGCCAGAACGTAGAGGTTTACATATAACCTCAGCTCCAGAAGCTTGTTCAGGTTCTATAGTAACACGAAACAAATAGTTACAATTAAACTCGGAATTTATTAAACCGGGGAGTTCTTGTTGTTTAGGCATTTCAAACATTTTATTTTCTAAATTACTATTAAGAGGTAGAACATGGTAGAGATTGATTGCATTAGGAAGGAATTTTATATATTCTTCGGAATTGTAGCGAGCAACAGTTAATTCTTGTAAAATATTAAACTCAATAGTATAAACACATAATATATTATCCAAATAGGCGACCTTAAATATTTTAGATACCAAACTAATTTTAGGCTTTATATTAATATCTTGAACTATCCAAGTTAAATAGGTAATATCATCTATTTTTGTGAACCTCTTCTCTTCCTCTATATAAGTAGCAACTTCATATGCTCCACCGTAATATTGTAATAAACTTCTGGAAGTTAACATCTCATCAGCAAAGAACCATCCGCACAACGTAAGTAACTCAATAACAATATTATCAAAATTTGTTAGGTTACTATTTGAATAACGTCTAGAAACTTGCTTAAGTAATTCTTCCATATCATCTGTTCCAGACCCACAGATTTTTATTTGCCCATACGCTGAAAAATTTACTTCATGAATTAGAACGCCATTAAATGAATGACTAAACGAATGGAATCCCTCCGAATCTTTAATATATCCAATAAAACCAACTTCTTGTTTTGCTATCCATTTGTTTATATCATTATTGATTTCAATGAAAAAATTCTCAAGAGATTCTTTTGTAAATGATTGGCTAGAATGTCGATTTTTCAATTCGGATACAATTACCCTAGCTGCTATAGGGCTACCTGCCCAACCCATAATCAAATTGTCATCAATAATATTAACTTTTTGTATTAAGTCGGTAATACTCCAGCCAGAGCCTTGTGGGAAAATTTTATCAATATCACCAATCGTTGGAATAGATAGAGATTGCTCTAATTCATGTCCAGATATTAATACATCTCCTAAAATAGCTGGAAGATTGTTTATCATCAAGGCAACTACTAAAGTCATTCTACTTATCTCCTAGACAATTAACTCGCACTGTTCCGGTTAATAAGTCGTGCATCAGTCCTTGTTTCTGGAGTTTGAGCTTGTCGCGGTAGGCTTCTTCTGTGCGAATACGGGTGTCATAGGTATCGATCATTTCAACAATTCGTATTTGCTCTTTTATTGGTGGTAATTGAATAGGAAATGATGCTATTAATCGTTCGTTAAGGTTTGACTGGTTAGAGCCGTGGCTCATACTTCTTATCTCATCATAGTAATAGCTGAGATAATGAAATAGATAGCGTGATACTAACTTATTGTCTTTGGGTATAATTGCAGCACAGGCTTGATTGGTAGTTGATTCGATACCGAGGATTCCGACTTTGCCACGTGTAACTCCTTGCCCATACATAGCCATGAGGACTGTATCAACTGGATAAACTGTCAAGGAAGTTTCATTCAGTGCCTTTTGTGTTATTTTTTCCTCAGTATCCTGAATAAATGTGTAATTTATCTCGCCTGTTTTTACCCATGCTATTGTGCCATCTTGCCAGTATTTTGGGTTACTACGGTTTGGAGTGGAACCTGAACTCGTAGAAGCTTGCTCGCCAATTGTAGTAGCCTCCCAATCTTTCGGGATTTGTCCCAGTGGTGAGTCTTTGAACTGTTCGGGGTGCCCGATCGCATCCCTCAATTCCCCATTCTCATCTAACCCCCGTGTCAGCAAGTCGTGCAGCAGTCCAGCCTTCATCTGCTTGAGCTTGGCGATGAGAGAGGAGGTATGGGCGATCGTCTCATCCACTGTGTCCAAAATTTCCGCAATCTGCCGATGTTCATCGAGAGGAGGTAGCGGAATTAGAAAATTAACTACATCATCCCTAGTAATATTTGGGTCTTTACGGGTACTCGCAGCAATCCCTTTCCAACGAAATCTTCCATATTGGAGCGCACGAAGAACAAACTCTGGTTCTACTAAGGGTGAAATTTTGATAAGACTGCTAATTGCTTGGTTCGTAGTCGCTGAATCTTTCAAGATTCCTGTTCGCCCAATTTGTTCCCATCCGCCATACATTGCAATTAGTACAGTTTTTGGGGGTAAGAGTTGAACACTGCACTCTTTTAGGGCTATTTCTGTAATTCGCTCATCGGTATCAACAATCCATCCCTCGTTGAGATCCATTGTTTTAACCCAAGGGATAGTGCCACCAACAAAATATGACTGATGCTTAGTGCGTAAAGGTGTTGCTCCACTTTGAATCTGAAACACTGATGATAGTGGGACAACATCCCAATCCTTCGGAATTCTCCCAACTGGCGAATCCTTAAACTCCTCAGCTTTAACAACAGTCTCACGCATATCCCAACCCACTCAAAAACTCATTCAACTGCTGACGCGCCGCATCCCGGTCCGATTCAATATCCTGCAACGTCACCCGATACTTATCCCACCAATTCTCTACCGCCACAATAACCTGCTGACGGTGAGCCGTGACATATCGCTCCAACTCAGCAATTAAGCCATCCTTGAAAATCGCCAACACCAACCCCTGACAATCCTCATCCGTCAACGCCGCACGTTTAGCTGACAAACGCTTCTCCACTTCTTTCTTCAGCATCCTCAGTATCCCCTTCGCTTCATTCAATTGCTTTTTAATTTCCTTATAGGGTTCCAGTTGTTTCTCAATCTCGGCAATTTCCGCTTCCATCGGCTCAACCGTCGCCTCAAGTTCAGCGATTTTATCCGCATTCAACAACGGCGAATTCTTCCTTAAATCCTTAATTTCCTTCTTCGGCTCCTTAATCGAATTTTTCAGAGTCTTGAGCCTTGTCTCCAACTCCTTAGCAAAATTAACCGCCTCCGACTCCTCATCGCTGGCTTCTCCCTCTTGCGCCTCGGCCTCTTCCCCCCCTTCAAACGCTTCCTTTTGCTGCTCTAACTCAGCAATTCTCGCCTCAGCCTCAGCAATTTCCTCCAGATAGTCCGGCATCAAGCGCACCACCAGTTTATGATTGAGCGGGTCGAACTTCGTCTGATTTTTCTGCGTATCATCATCCTGTTCTAAAGCATCCCGAATCGTATCCACCCAACTATCAACCAACCCGCCAAAATCCGATTCCGAGAGCGTTCTGAGTTCATACTTCACCTCATCCCACCAACTCGCCACCACACCCGCAACCTTGAAGCGGTCAAGTAAACCCACAGGTTCCAGGCTATCAACAAACGAATGCAAAAACTCCCCTCGCAGTTCCATCACCTTCTTCGTTTTCGGCAACTCGCCCAAATCTGGTGCATGAAGTTGCCACCAAGCAGCAAAAACACTATAAAGCTTACCTTCTTGTTGTTGAACGCCAGCATCAGATTCAATAAAATTTTTAATCTGCCCTCTTTCCGTAATTGAGGCAATAAAATCTAAATAATCCATTAACAACGCTCCACTAAAATTCTAGTTGGATCGAATCCATGCGCCTCCAACAATGGACGCTTTGCCTCTACCTCAACTTTAGGAATTCCACCCAATAAATGAGCTTTCACATCCTGCGGTTCTGGCGGTGGCGCATTGTCCGCATAGCGGCGAATATTGCAGTTATAATCATTCTCTGCTAATTCCTGCTTTGTCACCACTGCCGAATAACCCGGTAAAGCCTTAAAATTTTCAAACACCCAGGTAATCTTTTCAATATGTTCGGGGCGCAAATAATTCTGAGCGCGACCTGCATAATATTCCGCATCGGCATTAATAAATAATACCTGATTTTTACGTACCGCAGGTTTCGCATCTTTACTGCCACGCATCACTAAAATACAAGCAGGAATCCCCGTTCCATAAAATAAATTTGGCGGCAAACCAATCACCGCTTCTAAATGATCTTGGTCAATCAAACTCTCGCGAATTTTCTTCTCTTCACCCCCCCGAAACAGCACCCCATGAGGCATTACCGTCGCCATCAGCCCATTATCTTTTAGCACCGCCATCATGTGCTGAGCAAACATTAAATCTGCTTTTTTCCCGTCTGCTGGACAAAACCCATGCGTAAACCTTCCCTGAAATGCCATCCCTTCACGGCTGTAGTTTTGGGAAAAAGGCGGATTGCTAATTACTCGGTCAAATAGCAGGAGTTCCCCGCCTTCAATATGTAAGGGATTAAATAGCGTATCATCATTGTGAATATCCGCGTCCCGAATCCCGTGCAGCAGCATATTAATCTTACAAATTGCCCACACGCCGCCGTTATTATCCTGCCCGTAAAGCGCTAAATTTCTGGCATCGCCGCCGCCCTCTTCAACATATTGCTTTGCCAGAATTAATATACCCCCCGAACCACAACAAGGGTCATAAACAGACATCCCTGGTTGTGGTTTCATCAGCCTCACCATCAACTGCACCACTTCACGCGGCGTATAAAATTCGCCCCCTTTCTTCCCCGCAGAATCAGCAAAATCTTTAATCAAATACTCATAAGCAGCACCCAATAAATCGGGAAAGACCAAATCTTCATTTCGCAATCGATACTTACTAAAATGTTGAACTAATTCGCGTAATTTAGAATCAGAAAGCCGATTCTTTCCCACCTGACGATTAAAATTAATGTGACCTAATACTCCTGTTAAAGCTTGGTTCTTATCTTCCAGAGAACCTAAAGCTTTATTCAATCCATCTGCTACTTTTTCATGTACTTCATCGCGAATATAAGCCCATCGCGCTTTTTCCGGTACAAAAAAAGCCTCTTGGTAACTCATGGGATTTTCCGCCCTCTGTTTCGCCTCTTCTGGCGTGCGTCCCCGTGCCAGATTCTCCTGTATAATTTGGTCATAACGTTGCTCAAACACATCCGAAGCGCGTTTGAGGAATAGCATCCCAAAAATATACTCTTTGAACTCCGAAGCATCCATATTGCCCCGCAGGATATCGGCGGCGGCAAACAGATGTCGTTCCAGTTGTGGCAGAGTTAGCTTACCCATGAAAAAATACTTAATATTAAGAAAAAAATATTCCTGATAAATGCGATCGCACCTAACTCACCAGTTTACTAGCTAGCCCTTGATGAATCTGATCTAACCAGACAGGAATTACAGGTTGACCAGATTTTAAGGATGCGTTCGCGAAGCGTGCCGGAGGCATATCGCACTCTCCTAATCAAACTCTACCAGTTTAAGCGATCGCTATGAATGAATCCCAGCACAACATAAACCGCCCTAGCGGAACCGAATTTGTAAATTCCGGTTCATTCTCCCTCAGCCGTTGCCGCGTCCGAAGCGCCACCTCAAAACTCAACCCCACAGACAGACAAAGGTCAAACGGCGCCCACTTCTCGACTTGATGGCAGCCAAAAACAAGCTCTAATCAACAAATTACTGACCCAAGCCAGTAAAAACATCAAAACATAGAGTCAAGCATTTCGGTAACGTCTTGTTGGTCGCGGCCCCGGTTGTTGTCATATATCATGAGAGTGTCTAGCTTTCTGTGCCTGCTGAGTTGCGGAATGTGGGTTCAAAAAAAAGCTGCCCCCTCTGGACTAAGCGTGCAGCTTTTTGCAGCCTGGCGGATACTACTTCTTAGAAGAACCTGACCTCTTTCGTAACATGGGTAGGGTTAGTACCTGAATTAGTAAGACAATAGAACGGATTAGGAAGGGTATAGCTACAATGAATTCAGTTTCCGTACCCAAATACTGAGGCGGTATACTTGGTGGAATTTTGCTCGGTACAGCAATGCAGTTTCAAAAGAATCCTGATTGCTGTTCCGAACAACTAGGATTTCCTTTGGGCTATAGCGGCTGTATCGGAACACCATTCAACACAGCCGTGACGAACCCAGAAATGGCATCTACACTCATTAAGCTGCCTAACCGAGGGATGAATCGTCGGTCGTCCCAACCAGTCTATCGTGACTTTCCACGAAGGATGCTGCGTCTGCTTTAAGGACAACAAAATCGCCTCTCCGCATTCACCGGGACATCGAAAACAAGCCCACTTCCGATAGCGAGCATCACCAACGACAAATACCTGTTTCGGTATAATTTCTTCAGGTGCTGGATGAACTTTAACTATCCGTGCTGACAAGTCGGGTCTTTCAATTACCTTCAGCTTGATTAGAATCCATCGAATTAGATTGCGAAGAAACATAGCTCACTCCACCAAATCGAGAAATGGAACAATATCGCCTTTGCCCCAACAATCAGCAGTACCGCAAATAGGGCAATGCGACTTGGAATCAGCAGCTTGCTTTCTATCGGTCATCAGGTGAAATTTTCTTACTCTTTGGGCAATCGCACCGTTCTCACCTCGAAATCCTTGAAGGCGGTGCACCAACTCTTCAATCGCCATAATCGCAACATCCGTGGTGAAAAGTACCACTGCGGGACTTGGATTGCCTTCGCCTAAAACGTAAGCCTCTGCTTTTTGCCGCTCGTACTCGACCGGATGATTCCGCTTCAAAGCCTCATCCCGCGCTACCACAGGATTGATAACTTCTCGGCACAACAGGCAAGTGTGACTGGGCGCAAGTACGGTTACTCGACCATCTAGCGCTTTGATTTCTGGCGGTTCAGTTGGAGATACCTCGATGGCAAGCCCTACATCGAAAACAGGAGCCAAGTAATAGTAGGCAAAGCGGTTAAGCAGCAACCGTCCTGCATGGTCATCCGTGCAACCGAAGACTATATCGCAGGACTTCAGGGCATTTCGGCAATCCCGATCGCCTATCCACGATTGATAGGACTTTACTTGCACTCCCAGCCCTAGCTCCGAGAGCGATCGCGCTACAGCAAGAACCTTCGGGTGCTTTGCTTCAGCGTCTTCCCGAGTCGCGCCGTGAAGTCGGTTTAAGTTACTCTCTTCAACTACATCTCGATCGAAGAGCGCAATCAGCCGTACTCCCATTTTGGGAAGCAGCATGGCGACTGCGCTGCCCGTACCGCCACAGCCTACCACTCCAACCCTGAGCGTTGATAAATCCTGAGTAAGTGCTTCCCCAAATGCGAGCGATTGTCGGTGAAAAACTGACGAAGGTATACCCTGCCCCCGTCCCGTGTAGTGGAGCTTGATTGCTTTTCCTACAACACAAATCAGTTGTAGGGGAATCGACTCCTGCTGGCTCGTCCACAGGCGACCGACAAGCTCTCCTGAGTCTGTGAGAATTACGCTCAGGAGTTTTGTCTGGATACCGTTTCTGTGCTGGGCAAGCTCTACAAGGTCAGGCTCGTTTCTATCATCCTGTTCGGAAAACGCAGCGATACCTCCCGGATGGCTGTGAACGAGAGCCACTGTCATCCCCCTCGTTTGAGCGAGCTTCAATGCTCGAACAAAAGAATCAGTTTTCCAGGTAATATGCCGATCTGAACTCGAAACTATTTCATCTTCAGGTACCGCGAGGATTTCATAGGAAAGATATTTCCTCCGCTGCTGAACATCCCAAGGGTCCGATTCAATGACTACCTCACCGCAGATCACGTAAGTCGCTCGTTCTCGTCCATCGGCGCGGCTCAGGGTTTCTTGGAGGTATTTAAGGTGTTCCTCCTGCAACACCATACTGGCAGTAAAGCTCATACAGCTACCTCCAGAGCGTGTTCCACGCGCTTGAGCATCGTCCAAATACCGTCAGTACCGGGACGCCACTCGTTGTTGTGGCGCGACCACCGTTGCCAGGAGACTCCATTGAACATAAAAGCCTGGTTTGCTGCTGTGGGGTAACGGTTGCGAGTGGCAAGCTTCACCCAGGGTTGCAAGTAAAACATATCTGGCGGGACATCTGGGTAGCCTGGTGGAACCACAATCAATACATCAGCCTGGTGGACATCGTACTTGTTGGACGGCAACCTAAAGCCAGGAAGAATTACTCCCTTTTGGCTCCCGTCTGTGACTTCCTGAAAAACAATACCTTTGCTTTCAAGATATTCCCGCTCTCGCGACGGTAAGAAACTCATGGATTAACCCTCCGTCGTAGTTTTCTTACCGGTGAAGAAGCGCTCGACTCCGGGAGCTTGGAGATCGATCGACTCCGCATTTCCAACCGGGCGGTCTTCTCCGTCTCGTACCTCCAGCCAAACTCCATAAGATTGGGGGTCAACTGCAGCAAGCTGTTTCAGCTTCAGTCCGGTAATCAGTGGTATGCCCCACTCAAATTTCCGACCGTCAATCACAAAACGGAAAGAGCGATCGCTGTGCCAGGTGATAAACGCCTCTATACCCGGTTTCCGCAGATCGACCGTTTCATCAGGCCTGATTTCCTCAAGCTGCCCGTTTTGCAACCGCTGAAAGATGAGGTATTCATCAGATGGCCTCTTCCCTGCCGTGTCAAGAAGCTGAAGACCGGCAATAACTGGATCGTCCACTTCATAAGAAGTCTCATCAATTTGAATCCGATAACTTTTTGACATAATCACGCTAAACTTCTCAATTGCGATAGTGACCACTGATTGCGTAAATGCAATTACCTTCATGTTACACAACTGACTTAAAATTGCAAGGTAGCAATCGGAGATGGAGGATGGCTAAGGTAGAGTTCGATGTAGAGTCCTTTTACGCAGCGTTAGACAGCCAGCGACAATCGCAGCGCCTAACGTGGAAGCAGGTAGCGGCACAGTCTGAGGTAAGCGCGTCCACTTTGACCCGCATGGCTCAAGGAAGGAGGCCTGATGTGGATAGTCTCGCAGCACTGCTAAAATGGTCGGGATTGCAGGCTGAGTCCTTTGTCAAAGGAGCTCGGGATACTCGGACTGAATCAGACCCGCTTACTCAAATTACTGCGTACTTACGGGCCGATCGCAATCTCACGCCAGAAGCAGCAGCAGCTCTCGAAGCGATTCTCAAAGCAGGTTACGAGCGTCTACGCAAGGATCGAATAGATTGATGAAACAGCAGTTACGCCGCGGGTTCAAATCTGAAGCGGATGCTTATGCTCGGGAATATAGAAGGGAACTGAGTCTCAGGGCTCATGACCCCCTTTGTCCCTGGAGATTGGCCCAACACTTAGAAATCCCCGTAGACCCCTTATCCGCTTACACTGAAATACCCGAAGCGGTTGCCTATTTTATGGAACAGGATCGGGAAAGCTTTTCAGCTATCACCATCATTGACGGCTACCGACGGCGTATCATCCACAATGATTCGCACCCTCCTCTCCGACAGGCTTCCAATATCGCTCACGAACTCGGTCACGGCATCCTTGGTCACAGGCCTCTCCCTATATTCGATGAGTACGGCTGCCGCCACTTCGACGTGGAACAGGAGGATGAAGCGAATTGGTTGGGACCAGCGTTGCTTATTTCAAAGGAAGCAGCCTTTCACATTGCTAAAACTGAGATGAGCGTGGTCAAAGCAAGTAGGGTTTATCAGGTTAGCGAGCAAGTTATCACCATGCGCCTCAATGTCAGTGGAACACGCAAGATCCTCAACTTCTCGAAAAAGAAACGTAATAAGCTTAAATAGATATTAAATCAAAGTTCGGACAGTTTTTATTTTGTGATTCGGAGAAATAGCACTTATTCAATAAAAACCAAGTAATTGACACAATGAAAGACTTATTCCCAGGATATTATTCCCTCTCTGAACAAGATTATCTGGAGCTTTGGTCAAAATGTACTTTTATTTTTGATACTAATGTTCTGTTGGATTTTTACGAATACAATAATGAAACGCGCCAAGAGTATTTTACAGTTTTAGAAACTATAAAGGATCGTTTGTGGATTCCTCATCAAGTTGCACTTGAATATCACAAAAATAGAATTACTAGAATAATTCAAGTAGAGTCGAAATTTGATACTGCTAAAAGTGATTTGGATAAGATTGCAAATGAAACCACAAAAAAACTTTTCGAGAATTTCAACTTCCGAGGTCTTCCTCCTGAAGTTCTCCAAGAACTGACTGAGGATGTAAAGAGAGTTTTTGATACTTTTTGGGATAAATTAACATCTTGCAGTGAAGAGTTAATTCAAATAAATGGGACTGATCAGATAAGAGATAAAATTACAGATTTATTCCAAGAGAAAATTGGTGAATCACCTACTAATCAAGAAGAGCTGGCTCAAATATATTTAGAGGGTGAAAAAAGATACAAAATCTGTCGCCCCCCTGGTTTTTTAGATCGAGATAAAGATAAAATTAACAATTGTTATACTCATAAAGGGTTAGTCTTTCAAAGACAATATGGTGACTTAATTCTTTGGAAACAGCTCCTCAAACAAGTTAAGTCTAAGTCATTAAGTCATATTATTTTTATTACTCGCGATAATAAAGACGATTGGTGGAGAAAAGGAGGTAAGAAAACTATTGGGCCACATCCAGAGTTAGTCGAAGAAATCTTGGATGCTGGTGCTTCTATGTTTCATATGTACTGGCCAGATCGTTTTTTGCACTTTGCTAAAAAATATCTACAACAGGAAATAAAAGAAGAATCGATACAACAAGTTGAAGAAGTTTCTGTTTCAAACAGTTTGTCTGAACCAGAATTAGATGATAATTTTTCTAGACAATTATCAGCTATTGATAGCTATGGATTGAGTAATATAGAACGTTTAATAGCCTCGAATAATCCATTGAGTAATATAGAACGTTTAGTAGCTGCTGCAAATAATCCATTGAGTAATATAGCTAACCTTCCTAAACAATCAGTTATGGATGCGACGCAATTGATAAATACAGACAAGTATGGATTGAGAAATAACATAGCAGTAGCAAGCATAATGGCAGAACAAAATCGATTTATGGCATCCGTAAATCAATTCGTAGAAAATAATAATCGAACTATAGAGCGAATGAAGAAACAAGCAGCAATACCGAAACAATCAATACCCGATGCGAATGGGGGAAGAGATATTGAATCTTCACAAATTGAACCTTCTGAAGATTGAAGTTTTTTAGTATTGATATGAATTCTGTATGAACCTGCACAAAATAGGAAGCCTGAAATCTTTTTCGGTAGTAGTAACTATGAGAATTTTTCAAGCATTGGGTCGAACGCAGCGATCGCCCCCATCGGGAAATTTCTCGTTCAAACTCTGATCGAAATAATACTGACACCAAAATTCTGCTACTTCCAACAACCTGGGTACGGATTCAGCAACGATACCCGAACCAGACTGCAATCCATAGCCTTCTACATATTCTATAGCTAGTTTGTAAGTCCAATAGGGAAAATCTGTCTCTACAAAACAGCGGAGCGCATACTCTAGCTTTAGTAAATCCCGGCTGCGGACAAAGCGCACCGTTGTCCACCTAAAATTGCGGTAGTCATCCCCTTGCAAGCCATCAATGTCTCTCAATAAGTTTCTGAGAGATTGCCTGCTTTCGTAACTAGGACTTTCTAAGTAACTTTGCATCAGTGCGATCGCCTCATCCACTAACTGTTGTTGCTGTGCCCATTCTTCACTGGTGAAGTGTTCGGGACAATTCGCCCGCTCCATCTGTTGCTGTACCAGTCGAGCAATGTAGAGCGCAAACTTTTCGGCAGCAACTTCATCAACGCACAGACTTTTGATACTCGTCAGTCTGGTTATCGGTATGGCAAAGCGAGTTTTTTCAACTTCTTGAGTGGCTTGAATCCACTTTTTGATTTTATTGGCAATAGCACGTTTTTGGTTGTTTTGTTTCATCTTCAATTGCCGACTATTAATATCCTGATTGAATCCACGCCTCATCAATTAAATCTGTTAGTTGGAGTGTAACAGCCCAGTGGGTTAAGTAAGCGAGATCGAGTCGTTCCCCTTGCACCTTCAAAACTCCCAAGACATCCCTCCACTGCTTTTGGGAACCGCCAGGAATTAGTTTGTACCAACTGAGTTTTTGCAGGACGATATCTTCGGGCGAGTAGATGTAAATTCCCTCTTCTTGTAAGCCGCTAACAGGGTAAAGTTGGCGTCGGCTCATCACCGAAGCCGAAAAAGGGTCATCGCTGCCCATTACAAAAATATCCGCTTTCTCCATAGAAGGCAAATAGATGACATTGAAAGATGATTCGCGGGGTGCTGTTCTTGACTTGGCAATTGCTTCAGTCACAGCCGAGGAGCTGATGTAAAACTCGCCTGACATGGCATCAATTAATCTCTGTGCTGTTCCCGCTTCCAAATCAATCACTAAGTCCAAATCTTGCGTAGATCTGTTTTCTCCCAACAGCGAACTTGCCACGGAACCTCCCACCACATAGGGAATATTCAGCGGTAGCAAGATGCTGGCTATTTTTTGCGCTAATTCGATCGGATCTGCAATCACGAGTTCGCCCCAATCTTTGCTGTCTGATAAAACTTCTATCCACTCAGCACCCAAGCACCTTTTAATAAATTCTTGCCGAACTTTTGCCTCAGTAGCATTGGGATACTGGTTCTTTATTCCAGATATTGCCAACCTTCGCACCGCTTGATTGAAAGCGCAAGTCCGCTGTACTTTTTGTTGGAGCGTTAACTGCCGCAATAGCTGAAACATCAGCACGTCAGCTTCAATGCTGGTATCGATAGATTGTGGCTTGTATCCTGACTTAACTGTGACTGTTGGTATTGGCGGCATGATGCAATGGAGATCGAGGGTATAGATTCCACAATTGTATTACAAAGTAAAAGTTTTTCCTGCCGTGCAAAAAAAGTGAGATCTTTGATGTACGAACTGGTGCAACAACAGGTATATGCGATCGCAAGACGTAATTAATTTAATTTTTGTTCTAAAATAAAAGAAATTCCACAAACTGCATTTTCGATGTTTTCCGGGGAAGGCGGAAGTATTTCAAATCCATGCTTCTTGTACCATTTGACAAGGTTGGGATTGTTGTTGATATCTTCTTGAGTTAGAGAACCGCAGATTCGCCTAATTCCCCGCTGACGAGCTTTCTTTATCGCAAACTGCAACAGGTGAGTTCCCAGCCCCCTGCGACGGTAATCGATTGATTTTGGTTCAACTAGCAGCCTCAAAAGAGCTGCCCCTAAGTGTTCTGGAGTGTGAATTACATCGTCGCGAATCAAGATATCGCCTATCACCAATTTATCGGGCGGATACAAAACGCATTGAAGCATACCAATTGCGGTGTTGCGGTACAGGAGTTTGGCAGTGAAATATTGGTCTTCGTCCGGGTCTACTTGCAGTCGGTATTCTCGTCTGCAGGCGATCGCAAACCATCATTCGAGCGATGTTTTTCGATGAACTTTCCAACATTATTTATTTTTAGAGTCCCTGAACCGATTATCCCTCACCTCGGATGCGATCGCCTTTTCTTTCTCTTTGACCCCGTTCACCCGCCGCATTAAGAAATACCCCCGACGGATGCAGTAATGCAGTATTTGTGGCAAACTCTCAGGTGTCGGGTCGGTATAGAACCCATTTGACATCTTTTCTTAAAAAATAAGGCAGACAAACAAGTCGTCTCACATAACTCAATAGCCACAAGACGAGAAATCATGGGGCAATGGTGGCAAAAGATCCCAAATCGATATCGCACAGGGCTTACGCTTACAGCAATAGATCTCAAATGGGTTCTATAAATCAGCAACGCCTCCGCTGCCTTACGCTCCCAACCCGAACACCGATAGATAAAATTTTTCTTAAAGATTTTTCGGCACTGAAGTTTAACCAATGGATAATCTATTTTAATGAAAGCTTATTCCAAAGAGTTTATAATAGCTATACAATTTTCAACTGCCACTAAAACTCCTAAAAATTATGAAGCGGCGGCATTTTGTTGGGTTCTCCCTATTGTTTGTAGCAAGCTGTTCTACAACAGTAAATCAATCTAATCGCAGTTTTTCCAATTTTGCTGTAAGTGAACCAGAAACCCTTGAATTTGCCGTAACTGATATTCAGGGAGCAGAAGATTTGAAACAAAATTATCAAACATTTCGGGCTGTTCTTGAGGAAATTTTGGACAAAAAAATTGAATTTTTCCCAGTAGATAACTATATAGCAGCAGCGGTAGCTCTCCAGTCAGGTCAGCTAAAATTAGCTCTAACAGAGCCATCTGAATATGTGATTATGCGGGCCCGGACAAATGCTGTTCCCATCATGGCCATCACCCGCCCCGACTATCACTCTATTATTGCTGTTCCTGCCAATAGCGAGATTAAGTCAGCATCACAATTGAAAGGTAAAACAATAGCTATGTGGGAAGTAGGTTCAACTAGCGGTCATCTAGGGCCTACTAAAATTCTACTCGAAGCTGGATTAAATCCCCAATCTGAATTCAAAATCTCAATGTTGGGTAAAAAAGGTTTACAAGCTCTCAAAAATGGTGAAGTTGATGCCTTAGCAATCGGTTATACAAGATACAAAGACTTGCTCAATAGCGATGGTTTATCCGAAAGTGAGTTTCGGCTAATCGCAACAGGGCAACCCTTGCCTAATGATTTGTTTGTAGTTAGTAGCAATCTGTCTACTGCTGTTGTTGAAAAAATGCGCGCTCGCCTGGTAAAAAATCAAAATAAACTGATTGAAGCGCTTTTAGTCGGCAAAGTCAATGCCAAGTATAAAGGAGCTAAATTACTGCCAGCAAATGACACTGATTATAACATGATTCGCGAAGTTTATCAAGCCATTGGTCAGGGGAATGTCTTGTAGGGTTAAGTTTTATTTAATACCGAGTTTGTACTCAAGCTTTAACCCTTAATCCCTAAACTCTAGGAAATATTGCGCCAACTACAAATAAGAGACTTTATTTATGTGCATTTACTAATAAACTTGTTAAAACTTAGCTCAGGTTGCCAGTATGCAGAAATTTGAACAGGGGAAGAATGGGGCTGTAAAATTCAACAATCTTACCCTAAATAGACGAAAAAATAATGCCGCTGTCACTGAAGGATCTCGCGACATCAAAAATCCTCTCAAAAAAACTTTCTTGACTGCAATTAACCGCTTCATTTCTCGCTTAAGCATTGCTCAAAAAATTAATTCTGGCTACTCCCTAGCAATTGGAATAGCTGTACTAGGAACCACAGGGGGAATGATTGGTGGAGACTATTACCAAAAGCAAGCTTTCCAAGCTTTAACCTTGGCCGACGAGCAACAACATTTTCTCAGGGATTTAGAATATTCTGTGCAGGCAGTGCAGTCACACCCCAAAAGGCTAATCTCTGTCTTGGGAGATTCAATCTGGTTTGAATATGAAACTGCTAAGTTCTTGAAAGATGTTGATGTAGTAAAAAAAGTTATTGCTGAGTTAGCTTTGTTTAGCGAAGAACATTCCCCAGAATTAGCAGTAAATTCTGCTGAGTTAAAGGAATTGTTAAACGGTTACACAACTGCGACAGATTCGTATTCTCAATTGCTCAAATCTTTTTGGCAAAAAGTACCTCCCTCTTCACTAAAACCCGATGAAGTTAAAGAGGCACAGCAGCAGGTATTGGATTTAATCAGAGGGGATAAAGCAGTTAAGCTCGATGTTAAGTTTGAGCGGCTGTCAGAGAGTTTGGGCTTGATGACACAAGTAGCTAAGGCACAGGAGAGAGAAGCCTACATTAATTTTAACAGAGCTGAAAAATTGCGAGCGCAAATCATCGTAGTGAGTATATTAGTGTCAGTTGTGATCGCTACTTTTCTAGCCATCTTTACCAGCCGCGCGATCGCCATTCCTCTCCAAGCGGTAACCAGCGTTGCTAAAACTATTACTCAACAAGCAAATTTTGATTTGCAAGTACCTGTTACCACAGCAGATGAAGTGGGAACCTTAGCCCAATCCATCAATCAATTAGTTGAATGGGTAGCAGAATACACCCATGAATTAGAGCTGGCTCGCCAAACTTTGGAAGAGCGAGTAGAAGAAAGAACAGAAGAACTTACAGCAGCGCTTCACGAACTTAAACACGCCCAAACCCAGTTAATTCAAACCGAAAAAATGTCCAGTTTAGGCCATATGGTGGCAGGGATAGCCCATGAAATAAACAACCCTGTTAACTTTATTCATGGCAACCTAGCATACGCCAACCAGTATATTAGAGATTTGCTCCAGTTAATTCGTCTTTATCAGCAGGAATACCCGCAACCCACAGAGGTGATCGCAGAAGAAATCGCCGACATAGAACTAGATTTTCTCAAAGAAGATTTACTAAAACTGCTTGAATCTATGAAAATAGGTTCAGAACGCATCCGGCAAATAGTTCTGTCTTTGCGAAACTTCTCTCGATTAGATGAATCTCAAATGAAATTAGTTGATATCCATGAAGGCATTGACAATACACTATTGATTTTGAACAGTCGCCTCAAGCAGGGAATTGAAGTTATCAAAAACTATGGAGAATTGCCCGAAATAGAGTGTTACCCAGCGCAGCTAAATCAAGTATTTATGAATATTATAGCAAATGCGATAGATGCACTAGAAGAGTCATGGGATAACTCTAAAAAAGATAAAATTCGTCAGATTTTAATTCAAACAATAAAAATAGATAATAGCCAAATTGTAGTGCGAATTTGCGATAATGGTCCTGGCATTTCCCTCGCAATTCAAAGCAAGCTTTTTGACCCATTTTTTACAACTAAAGAACCAGGAAAAGGCACTGGCATTGGACTAGCAATTTGCTACCAAATTGTGGAAAAACACCGGGGGAAAATAAAACTAATTTCATCTTTAGGAGTGGGAGCAGAGTTTGCGATCACACTCCCCGCCTCTTCTCAAACTTGAAGCTAGATATTATCTGTTATGAGGACCTTAATGTGTTAACGACGATACATAATTTGTTATTCGACATAACTTGCCACAAAAACCCTAAAACCCTATCAGGGATTAAAACACAGGCAAAATCTCCCCAGGTTTGACAGATGCTGACGCGCCCTGACGCCAATTGTTGCGTGGTTTTGCTTTTTATGGACTGTCAAAAAATCCCCTCGTTTTTTTAAGCTGAGGGAATTTTTTTTGACACAGTTAGATATTAGATTGGGGGGTCGGAAGTCAAAACATCCCATCAAGCATTTCGGTAACGTCTTGCTGGTCGCGTCCCCGATTGTCATCGTATACCATGAGCGTGTTTAAATTCCTGTGCCTGCTGAGTTTCTCAACCTTCCGCACATCCCCGTCTGTTGCGTCCAGTGCCGCCGTGATGGCCGAGTGACGGATGCGGTGAGGTGACATTGGCTTGGTAATGCCAGCACTTTCACAGTGACGAACAATGATTCTTCTCAAGCCGTCGCCCGTCAGCCGATGGCCCGTATTCGCAAAATCAAGCGCCGTAAACAGGGGAGCATCTTGAGAGGAATTGCCGCCCCTGGCGTCTAACCAGTCGGCTCACGCCTGCACTGTCGCAGAACCTAAATCGATAGTCTCAGCTTGCGTCCCGCGTCCCTTCCCAAAAATCGGCAAAGTCTTACCGGCCGGGTCAAAGTCGCGAATGTTCAACTGACTAATCTCATTTCGTCTCAAAGCATTGCCCCACAACAGGCGAAGCAAAGCATAATCACGCTTCCCGGTTAGTGTTGTCCGATCGCACTGCTGCAAAATTCGCTCAAAAGTTGGTCGGTCAACCCCAGTCGTATCGCGGTAGCTGGTAACTTTCTCTCCCTTGATATCCCCTAGCGTATAGTGACACGCGCCGAGCTTGCGACCCATTTCCACCAACGACTTGACCGCCGCCAGCCACCGATTAACGGTCGCTTCCTTAAGTCCTTTGTCAATCAGTTTGGCTTTGTACTTGAGAACCACCGACACAGCTTGACGCTCTTCTAGGTGCAAAAATTCCAAAACATTGTCAGGCACGGCGGGCATCCCTGTCATAGTTTGTAGAAAGTCGTTGACATCGCGCTCATAGGCACGGCGGGTATTTTCGGAGCGCTTGTCAGCTAAAAGTTGTTTTAACACGTCTGGGTCGGTGTCTAAAGTATCGAAATACCTTTCAATTTTGGCATCAAGGGAAGCTTCGAGGCGGGCGATGGAAGAGTCGGCTTGGTTCATGATTACGGTCTTGATAATGCAACTTTTTTACGATAGCGATTGTTTTTCTTTGAGCGGGCGATAGCCTGAACTGCTGCACGTTATATAGTGTGTGTACTGGTAAGAACCTGCAATCTTAATCTCTCAAACCTGTAATTCTGGCCTCAATAAACCAAGATTATTTACAACCATAGTTAAGGTTGATCTCTGAATTGCTGCGCGGTTGCATACTAAAAGTTAGACGCATCTCCACTCCCACCGATGAAAAAGTACCTCAACCTCGTTACCACCCTCATCGCATCACTCAAGCCCAAATCCAAAATACCCATAATCGATAGCTACGGTCAATCTTCGCTTAACCAAGACGAGCAGCAAGCTCTCATGGAATGGCTTTTTGCTAATTTGATGGGCGCTGGGTACTTCCGTAAAGCTCACCTGATTTGGGATAATGGCAAAGACAGAGAGCGGGAGATATTCACCGCCTTGATGAGAAATGAGCTGATATTCCTGTACCGCCAAGGAGCGCGACCTTCACCAACGGTTGAAGGATATGGCTGGCGACTGATTAGCGAACATCCGAGTTTGAGGGTGTATGAGTTGCAGGTGGAAGTTGAGGGAGAGTGAAAGCTCTCCTTGACTTGAAAGCTATCATTATAAGGTGAAGCAGCCGTTAGCAAATTTTCACCGAATTTAAGCAAGGATTGGTGCTGGGAGAGTAAGCTTTCTAAGTTGGTTGACCTTTGCATCAGAATTCATTTGCATTCCGAATTCTAAGTTGTAAGCAGTCAGATTCAAATGTTGAGTTTTAACCTCAGCTTTAATTAAAATTTTAAAAAATGGAATGGCTAACTTGCTAAAAATAATGCTTTTTTAAATCTGTATAATATAATCGTGTTACCCACAAATTCTATGGTCGAGGAAAGGGAGTGATAAGGAAAAGAAGAAGGGTAAGAAAACCATGCTTAAAAATATAGGCTTGAAGAAGCGACTTATCAAAGGTGATTGCACAAGCCATTGACCCTAAAAAATCATGTGTGGTCGAGGTGGCAAAACCCCTTTGTATCTGTTTGCTAGCTCAAAATCCAACGGTTTGAGAGGAGCAAGTTCAGCTTTTCTGT
Source organism: Microcoleus sp. AT9b-C3 (assembly GCF_036705485.1). Lineage (NCBI taxonomy): Bacteria > Bacillati > Cyanobacteriota > Cyanophyceae > Oscillatoriales > Microcoleaceae > Microcoleus > Microcoleus sp. AT9b-C3. The sequence continues at coordinate 22,737 of NZ_JAUBUR010000060.1, forward strand.
ATATGCTCGCAGATGGTAATGCACGAATTTTGATTTATTTTACGTGTTTTTCTTACACGCTTCCCTCGATCGCGTGATCGAATAAGCCAGGTCACGTAAGATGCCCTCGCTTATTCAGCAAGCCCTAATTAAGATTTATTATTGCTGCGCTGGCTGAATTAAAAGTGTGTGCTAGGATATAACCTCTTATTAGAAAAGCCTTGAAATCCAAATTGCAATCAATCAGGAAAGTGGAGTCTACATCTGCCATGAACGTAACAACATCAGCAAAAGTTAAAACTACAGTTAAAACTCTGGGACACGCAGCATTTGGGGCGATTGAGAAATATTTCCGCAAAACTGTAGAGCACGAGGCTGAAGTTCTCAAAGACAAAGACCCGGAAGAACTTCATCAAATGCGCGTGGGATTGAGACGTTTGCGATCGGCTGTAACGGGTTTTGCTCCGGTTTTAAATTTGCCAAAAGAGGCTTCGGAAGGCAAAATTGGTAAGGTGGGGCGGATTTTGGGAACGCTCAGGGATTTGGATGTGATGCTCGAAAGTCTCCAAAACACCTATTACCCGAATTTGCCGGCTGATGAACAAAAAGTTTTAGACAAAGCTTTGCTATATTTGCTCAAGCAGCGCCACCGGGCTCTGAAAGGGGTGAGGGAGGTTTTGGAGCACAAAACCTATCAATCGCTGAAGGAGTCGATCGAAAATTGGCTAGACCACCCGCTGTATCGGGCGATCGAACATTTGTCAATTGCTGAGGTGTTGCCGGATTTACTGTTACCTCAAGTGAGTGAGTTTTTCTTGCATCCCGCTTGGTTGTTGGGCACGGAATATGAGGATGGCAAAGTTAAAGTTGCTGATGATTTGAATGCTGAGGCTGTCGAACAAAAGTTAGTAGCGGAAGGAACTATTTTGCACGATTTGCGGAAGCAAGCGAAGCGGGTTCGGTATTTGATGAATCTGTTTGGTGATTTTTACGGCGAGAGTTACGAAGTTTATGTCGAAGATGTGAAAGCTGTCCAGGAATGTTTGGGCAATATTCAAGACAGTGAAGTTTTAGGGGAGTTTCTGACAGATTTTGTTGATCGCGATCTGAAAAAAGAGTTGCCTAAATTGGCTGGTTTGTTGGCAGAAAATCGCTACGCAGCTTGGCAAAAATGGCAGGTTTTGCAGCGTAGGTATTTGAATTCGGACATTCGGCAAGGTTTGCGATTGGTATTAATTCATCCTGTGGTTGAAGATGCTGCTAAGGCGGAAGTGTCGCAGAAATCTAAGCGGGCTTGCAATTAATCTTGGACGCGGTTGGGGCACCACTGCAAGTAACAGATAAGTAGATCGTTCTAATTAGGGCTTGCTCAAAAAGTCTCTAGAGCGAATAAGTTCCCGTCACACAGCTTGAAAAATAGTAGGTTCGTCGCTTATTTCTCAGCTTTACTCAGCGACTTCCTACGAAAGTTCAAGGGTTTTGACCTTCGCTTATGTTAGTGTGCATTTGCTCGGTCAGAAAAAATGAGAACCCTTATCCGCTCTGACTTTTGCTTTTATTCAGCAAGCCCTAGATAATAGCAGTTCCTACAAATCCGTAACTCAGAATAAGCCTGACAGCATTCTGCCCAATTTTTAATTAACTCACAACTCGGAACTCAATCTAATCCAGCGTTTATGAGAGCATTTTAAATAGTTTTTGTGTTGGAAACGTGCAGCAATTTCGAGCCATTGCGATAGAAGTTGACAGCCGTTTTTGATGTGATCTCTCCTAAAGCGATCGTTTTCATTTATCGATCAGATTACATTACCACTGCTTTATTAAATGCTATTTCAGAAAAAATGAGTATTAAATATTTATAGCATCCTAGTTTCACAAACGTTGTCACCCGTAAACTCCTTTCCTAAACCTTATAGAGGTCTAGAAATGGAGTTCATTAGAGGAGTATTATGCCCTTAAGCAAGTTGAGCAATGGTTGGGGTGATTTCCTACTGTAAAAATGCTAATACAAAGCACTTACACTGACTTTTCTAAGATTGCTCAACCAAACACCTCTAAAATACAAAGTTGTTCAGAGCGCTCAGATCGGCAGCGAGAACGTTTTCGACAGTGATGTAATTTTTGAATTTGTTGTCATCACTGAAGCCATCTCGATTGAGCTGGAGGACAACTTTGCTATCTCTTTGAACCAACTGCACATAACCATCCGCGATCACGTTTGTGCCGTTGACTGGCAACCAAAGTTATCGAAACTTAAGCAAATTTTGACTTTTAAAAATCCTGGATCTCGAACCTCAGTTATCCCGCTACCCCTGCTTTTAGGACAAAATCTTCACTCCTAGGTGCAGGGTAAGATTCGAGAGGGGCATGACTATGCTAGGAGCGTTTAGGGTTGACGACTTCTTTGCGATCATCGCCACTCAAGAACAGGATTGCCACGATGAAGAAGAACGGAAACAGTGAAGCGGTTCCAGAACTTAGTGAGCGTGTTGAAGCAAAGCCTATCGCAGTTGCAGGTTTACCGAGTGGGCAGTATCGACCTACCCACGCAGAGGCGCACTCAATTCCATTCTCCTTGCAGCCCAAAAGCAGCCCAATAATAAGGAGATTGCCATTCTGGAACCTGTGGCACTTCGATTTGCGCCGATCGCAGTCCCACAGCAGGCGCCAATTTATCTTGGAGCATTTTTTTGTAAAATCGTGTCATCAGCTCATAGGTAGTAGCGAATAAAACTCCCATCACCAGAGGGAGGTAGCGATGCACTTCTCGGTATTTATCTGGCAGCATAATTGTTTTTTGGGAGAGTTAAGAATTGGGAGAGGGGGGTCAACTGAACCTTTCTCTATCGAATCCGTAAAAGCCAAAAGCTATAGTCCCTTGTGGAATTCCGTATTTTTACTTGTTAGATGTTCAAATCTTCAAATACTCAAACATCTAAATGTTTAGATGCTGTCGTCGGGATTGAACTGTTGGAGGTATTGAGCGACGGACTTTTCCACCAGGGAGCTCATTTCCTGACCTGATTGCGCTGCTGCGGATTTAAGTTGGCGGTGCAGAAGTTTGGGCAGGTAAACGGTTGTGCGGACAAAGTTGGGGTCTTTGCTTTTGGATAGCGCGGTGCTGGGTGAAAGGTCGGGTTCACCAGGCTTGAGTTTTTTGGCCTTCAGTAAATCATCAAAGCGGCTCATGGCAGTATCTCCTTTCCAACGGCGGTATAACACCCCCAAGCAGCTTTAGCATAAGGGTCTTTGATAGCGTTTATAGGAACCCCGGCGAGGGCAGCTTTTTGAAATACCGCCAGCCTCCTGATATCAGACTTAAAAATGGGCAATCCCGCTTTTTCGATGGTTGCCCTCGATTCAGCCCCGACTTTACTCGGAGCGGGTGGGATGACTGTAAGCAAAATGCGGTAATTGGATTGCAGAGAATAGAGAGCTTCCACCATTTGCAGCATAGCGCTCAGGGCCATAGCATCGGGAGAGCTGGGCAATATTAGCAAATCGCACCCTTCTGCTAGAGTTTTCAGGTCTTCTGGGGTAGGTCGAGCCGGGGTATCGATGACGATATGCTCGTAATCTCTGGCATATCGCACGCCTTGCTTTTCATCAACCACTTTGAACGGCAGGGAACCGCGAGCCGCCCAATCTAAGGCACTGCAGTTGAGGTCGCCATCTACCAACAATGCGGGTGCTTTGGCCTGGAAGTAAGCGGCTAAGTGCAGCGCGGTAGTAGTTTTTCCGACCCCGCCTTTGAATGAGGCGATTGTCACAATCATAAGTTTAGTGCTGAGTTCATTAACCAGATTTTACAGCGTAAACATCTGAGTGTCTAGATGGTTGAATGTTTAAACATTTATTTATAGAAGAAGCCATCCCTATTCTCTACGCTCAGGAGTGCAGTCAGAGCGATCGTATCCTCTTCTCGAATCTCCAGTATGTTTGTTTCCAGGCACTTGTTGACTGGGAATGAAGCCGCACATCGGTTGCCACCCCAGCCGTGACCGACGGCAACGCGCAAATGCGAACATTGAAGTTCCATTGGACGATCAGCATTTTGAAGCTGATGTTTAGTTGCGCTGCCAGAGCGATCGACCCTTAACATCTTCGCCTTCAGCAACTATTTGCTTCATTCGTCCCATGCTGCCTTATCCCTACGGTGGCGGGAATAAATTGATAGGCGGGGGTATTTGATAAGCGTGGTGGCTGTAAGTGCCGTCCTTGTAGCCGCCTATTTTCAACTTCTGCAGGTGTCCGATTGATGTTGGGAAACGACTGCTAATCTGATTAACATTGAAGTTAATAATCGGATTACTACTGATGTTAAGCCATGCCAGTTTCAGGTTAGACAATTGACGGAGCTGATTTTCGGGGATAAGGGTGAGCTGATTATTACTGAGGTCAAGCCCTATCAAATTGGAGAGTTGCCCGATCGCTTGTGGAATGGAGGTAATCTGATTGTAACTGAGCCAAAGCTCTCTCAGACTGGACAGTTGCCCGATCGCTTCTGGGATGGAGGTAATCTGATTATTATTGAGGTTAAGCCATTCCAGGTTGGACATCAGCCCGAACCCCTCTGGGATGGACGTGATCTGGTTGTCACTTAGGTCAAGCCATTCTAAGTTGGACATTAACTCGAAACCCTCTGGGAGGGAGGTAATCTGGTTGTCACTTAGGTCAAGCCATTCTAGGTTGGACATCAACCCGAAAGCCTTTGGAATGGAGGTAATCTGGTTCTTGTTGAGGTTAAGCCGTGTTAGATGAGTACACTTGGCAATCTCTGCTGGCAATTTTTTCAGCTCTAGCCCCGACAAATCCAGCTTTATCAATTTTTTCTCGACGACCCGCTCAATTCGTCGCACTGCTTCATCTCTGGTCATGTCCCTGTCTCTGAGTAGTATTCATTTATTGTGACAACGATTTAGTCGTTGGAAAATACTTATATCTCCTGACCGAGCCGTACCAGTTTCGAGTCCGAGATTGGGATATGTGTGTTTCCCTACCTATCTTAACTCGTAACAGTTTAGCCATTTATAGAAATGGTTTGCTAAAACCCTTGAAAGCCCTTTATAGAAATAGTTCTATAAAGATATCAACCATTTATGTAAACGGTAATGACTAATGAAGCACGGAACACATCAGGCAAATTTGCACCCAAATCTGGGACACCTCGAAAAATCCGAGCGGTCAATCTTACAGATGAAACTTGGAATCGATTGGCTGCTGTGGCTGAAAAAACGGGAAAAAGTCGAAATGATTTTTTAGAATCGTTGTTACAAGGTAATAACCCGTTTATAGAAACGGTACTCCCTCAAACCTTGCCACTTATGGACACGGTAGCACCTGATGTAAAAACTGATGCTGCTAATATGGCACATCGACCAGGTAACGAAGTTTTGTCACTTATGAAAACGATGCGGGCTGAGATTGGCTCGCTTGGAGATGAATTAGAAACGGTACGAGTCGAAAATCAGCAGTTATATAGAACCCATTTGAGATCTAGGAAGCTAGCCTCTTAATCATCAACCTAATAAAACAAAGATTCATCTTGGCAGTTGCATTATCTAAGGTTCTCTCGAAGTTTTTGATGAGAATTTTACACCTTTCCATCCAAGAATTGGAGCGCTCGATGACCCACCTCGCTTTAACTGGCACAAATCCCGATTGTCCTTGAGCTTCTTTTTGTTTTTTTGAAGGTTTTTCTAAGAGTTCAAACTTAATTTTGATGAGAATTTGTGGGTAAATCTTTTTTAACTCAGCAGTCAAATGGTCGGGTGATATCCGTGGTCTAGCAAGATAGTGATTTTGGGAACATTAACGGGTTTAGATTTGAAATAATTGATATTTTTGCTTAACATTTCAATTAAACCTGCATCATCTGATAAGCTAGCTTTTGTGCAGTGAGTAAAAAATGGAAACCCAAGCGTATCAACTGCTAGATGTCTTTTAATACCATTGGTTGATTTGTAAAAACAATAACCTTTCGATACAATACTGGCATTACAGGTATTTTTAACTGCCTGTGAATCGATTATCATCAACGTAGTCCACTTCGGTTTTTTTTTACTTGCAATCGGACTTGAGAATGTAAGACCCTCATCAACTCTTCAAGCACACCTTGAGAGCGCCACTGTTTGTAATGCCAATATACGGTTGAGTATGGAGGTAAATCTTTGGGTAGGTCTGCCCAATTGCAACCATTCTTGAGTTGATAGAAGATACCATTTAAAATTTCTCTTTGAGTCCACTTAGGGGGTCTAGTTTTCTTTTTTAGCGGCAAAATTTGAGAGAGTAAGGGTGACAAAAATTCCCATTCAGCATTTGTGAGATTAGTAGAGTACGGCATCGCCCGAGAGAGTGTTTAGATGGTAATTTTACATCAACGAGCCTCAGCGGGGACAACCAACTTGAAAACCTTTCCAGGCTAAGCTTTAAACCCCAAAATCTCAACAAACAGCTCACAGCAGGTAATCGACTGCTATGAGCCGATCGCCTGCTGTGAGTCGATCACCTGCTGCGGGGCTCATCAAAAGATCTCAAATGGGTTCTATAGAACCCATTTGACATCTAAGAAGAGGGTGCAAGCCTTCTAATCATCAGCCTAATAAAACAAAGGTTGAGCTTA
>NZ_JAUBUR010000108.1:0-1467 GCF_036705485.1 Microcoleus sp. AT9b-C3
TCTCCCATCGAGTTGAGGGGCAAGCAGCATGAACCACCTTGGCACGTGGATCCCCAAAAGTTGCTTTGTTACAGGTCGCTGCTGAGCTAGCATGCCCGCTATCGGCCAGGAGCGGTCGTTCAGCCGGCGACGTTCAACATGTTCCGATAGGCACCATGCAATCCGAATTTGAGTTTCCCGGTGAACTCACAATCGACGGCCGGGTGGAGGCAAGCCCAGTTTGTTTGCATTGGTCGAGCCACTTTCTTCGCCTCACTGGTACGTCCAAGGTCGGTCCGCGTCGCGATCTGCTGCTGCATCCATGTCAGCGGAGCATGTTTTCGTGCGAATATGTGGAGCACATTCATAAAGACATGCGAACGGTGTTTTCTGGCGAAAACGTAGGATCCGTTCTCGAAATTCCGCAGCATCGGGAGGGCTGTGGTATCTATCGCATAAAGGTGTGGTCATTGACCTTGAGGTACCAAATCGACGCATCGCCACTCGCAGTCCGGATCGAGGGTACAACCAATCCGGATGTCTCTTTCTTGCAGCCGAGTGGCGAGTACCGCGGAGGAAGGGAGTTGAACTTCACCGCGGCTTTCAACGTGCCGGACTACGCAGGCCTCCAATTGATGCTCGGCATGCCTGATCTTCGCTTTAAGTACTTTCGAGAGCACATCGAGTCTCGACTTCAGCCTCAGTGATGTGGGCTCGCGGTCATTCCTCTCGACACACAGTCGCCGAAGGTCGGCATCGGGCCCGTTGATGCCGTTCACGCTTCGGATGGCTATGTCCGGTACCAACATATAACGAGCGTTGACGTGGCTTTATCCTGAATGGCATGCACATGCTTCCCCGTGCGCCGCAGACACCAGTTCGTCGAGGATGCCGCAGCGCCCTTCGTGAGTGCCGTTGCAGCGCGCCCGCAGCTGCAGCAACTGCTTCTCCAGCGCCCGCATGCTCTTGAGGCGTGCCCGCACGCGGGTCAGTTGCTCGTCCACCAGCAGATCCACTTCGCCAAAGTGATCTTCGGGCGCATCCAGATAGCTCAGAAGCTGATGAACATCGGCCAGTGGCATGTCCAGCGCCCGGCAGTGGCGAATGAAGGCCAGGCGCTCCAGATGGGTCGCTTCGTAGTCGCGGTAACCGTTGTCGCGCCGCGCCGGCTCGGGCAGAAGACCCTGCTTTTCGTAGTAGCGGATGGTTTCAACATCCACGCCCGTGGCGCGGGAAAGGTCCTTGATCTGCATGTTGAAGCCCTCAGTTCAAACAAGTGATTGACACTGTAGCGGCTCCAGGGTTTCCAATGCAGGCATCGAAAGGAAAAACCATGTCAGCCCATTGCTGTGACCACGAAACTCCCAAGGTTGATGCCATCCTCAACCTGCGCCGCTACCGCAAGATCCTATGGATAGCCCTGATCGTCAACGCCGCCATGTTTCTCGTCGAGATCGGCGCGGGCGTGCAGGCGGGTTCGCTTTCGCT
>NZ_JAUBUR010000109.1:0-1410 GCF_036705485.1 Microcoleus sp. AT9b-C3
TTTAGCACTTTATTGGCAATTTGTCTAGTTTTTCTAAGTTTCAATTTTGCCACACCTGCATTTGCCCTCGGTGGCAAACAGCGGCGACGGACAAGTCTCCCTCTCCGATTATCGCGTTAAGTGGCTAGTAGTCTATTTTTATCCGAAAGACTTTACATCGGGATGTACGATCGAAGCACGGAGATTTCAAGAAGACTTGCCGAAATACTTGGCAAAGAATACTCAAATTCTCGGTATTAGCGCTGATGATGTCAACTCTCACGCGGAATTTTGCGATTCCGAAGGTTTGAAGTTTCCGGTGTTAGCTGATACTGATGGTAAACTGAGTAAAGCTTACGGTTTTTGGATGAGTTTTATCTCGGCGCAACACAGTTTTATTATTGACCCTGAAGGCATTTTGCGGGAAACTTTTGTGAAGATTAATCCGGCGATTCACTCAAAAGAAGTGTTGGCTCGCTTGGGGGAATTGCCGGCTAATAAAACATTATACTGCGGCGATCGCAGATTACACCTCGGCACTCCTGCTCAACCCCAATTTAACCCAAGCTTACTTTAACCGAGGCGCTATCCGCCTGCAAATGGAAAATTCCCTGGCCGCACTAGCTGATTTCGAGTCAGCAATTCGCCTCGATCGCGATTTTGCTAAAGCTTATTTCAACCGAGGAGTGACTAGATATAAATTGAGAGAGGTTCAGGGAGCCTTTGAGGATTTTCAGAAGGCGGCAGGGCTTTTTAAGCAGCAGGGGAGAATGGATTCTTATCAAGAGGCAGTTTCTCAAATTACAAAGCTATGGTGTTAGTTGAATTTAGGAATTGGGGAATTGGGGAATTTGTAAGGTGCGCCATAAGCACCCTACACCTATAGTTAAAGTTAGCCAATTCTCAAGGCTGCATCCACAGGTACAGCGTTAGGCTCACTAGGGATCCTAGATAAAGGAATTGCAAAGGCTGCATTTTGAACAGAGGCGACAGTAGAATTTTGTACCACAGTACCAGCCGCTGCCAAGTTAATGACAGTATTGCTTCCAGATTGAGTGAATGTAGTATCGGATAAATTTCCTGTCAAAGCAATGCGATCGCCTTCCTCTGGTCTAAAATCAACTATTGTATGACTGGTCGGGAGTAGGAGAATAAAAGGAAGAGTAGCAGGATCTACTCCGAGCAAAACAAAAGTATCTGCACCACTACCTCCTGTGAGAGTATTGTTGCCTGTATCTCCAATCAAAATATCATTGCCATCACCACCAATTAAGATATCATTCCCTGGACCGCCTCGCAAAAAGTCGTTACCAGCATCACCATTGACATTATCGTCGCCGAAATTGCCAATCAGAATATCGTCGTCAACACCGCCGCTAATGGAGTCGTTACCTTTGCCGCCTCGCAAAAAGTCGTCGCCTTCTTCGCCCG
>NZ_JAUBUR010000061.1:0-23691 GCF_036705485.1 Microcoleus sp. AT9b-C3
ACTAACGAACATACATTTGATTTCCCCAAAATACGTCAATATAGTTACACACAGAAAATCATTTAGGATTGCTATATCTCGTAGACCTCTTTGTCACCCCCCCAGGGTTTATACCTCTCTCAAAACATGAGCCTAGTTTACTTTGACTTGTGTGTACATGGTAGCCTCCTTGGGGTGGGTGAGATAACTTTCGATTGTCTAGTGTTGCTTCAGATGGACAGCCTTACCCGGAGCGGACTTGAATTTATGAGAAATCAATCGGACACGATCTAACAGCTAACAATCAACTGACTGCATTTCTATTTTTAATGCCGTTTCGACTCTTTGATACTCGGCCTCAACCTGTTCTAAAAGCGCGCAGGCCGGATCAGGTAAAGGCTGGTTAGCATTTGTTCCCATGCGGCCCATGATTTCGAGTTCCTCGCACAGCTCAAACAAGCGAAAAGCACCGAGAGTACCGCTAATCGATTTCAAAGAGTGAGCCGATCGCCGCAAAGCCAGCGGATCAGCGTTGGACAGAGCCATAGAGATGCCTCGCAGCAGTTCGGGAGCTGTTTCGAGGTAAATCTCGATCGCCTCGTCCAAAGCTTCCACTTCGCGCAGTCCCTCTATAATATTGGCACTCAGGGAATCCTGACTCTGTGACAAAGCCCGATCGAGATTTGATGCACCACAATCGACGACGGCCGACGAATTGGGAATTGTCAGTGGTGGATTTCCTGCAACAGCCACATTCGATCGCACTTCTAATTCACTCGTTCCTTCGATGTGTTCCGCCGGGGCATCCAAACAAACAATCGGCTGCAGACGATCAAATGCAGAGTTCGAGCGAGATTTACACGCGATCAAAGCTCGCACCAACTGCTCAATGGCGATCGGCTTGCTCAAATAGTCGTCCATCCCCGCAGCCATACACTCTTCGCGATCGCCCTGCATCGCATTTGCCGTCATCGCCACAATCCAAGGCCTCGTCGATTTTCGATTGTTAGATTCCTCAGTCGATTTTCTATTTTCGATTTTCGATTTTCGATTGTTAGATTCCTCAGTCGATTTTCTATTTTCTATTTTCGATTTTCGATTGTTAGATTCCTCAGTCAATTTTCTATTTTCTATTTTCGATTTTCGATTGTTAGACTGCTCATCTGTCGCCGAAACTTCTGATTCTTCCGTCGGATTTTCTACAGTTAAATCTGCTGAAAATTGCTCGCGGATGCGGCGGGTAGTTTCCAGTCCGTCCATTTCCGGCATTTGCACATCCATCAGCACCACATCATAAGGCTGGCGGCGCAAAGCTTCGAGCACTTCGATACCGTTTCCCGCCACATCTGCGCGATACCCCATCCGCTGTAAAATTTGCAAAGCCACCTTCTGATTCACCAAATGATCGTCAGCCAACAGAATCCGCAGGGGTAAGTTCTCAGCCAGCATGGGTATGCTTTGCAAGAAAGCCCCGCTGGTGCGCTGCCCTTTAAATTCCGTTGTCTGTTCTCCAAAAATATTGATTAAAACATTGTAAAGCTGAGATTGTTTGATGGGTTTATTCAAAAAAGCAGCAAAATCCATCTCCATAGCAGGGGGGTGAATTTCTTGCCTGCCGATCGAAGTTAGCATCACTAACGGCAACTTTTCGCAATCAGGATACCGGCGAATTTGCGCCGCTAAAGCTAACCCGTCCATTTCCGGCATTTGCATATCCAAAACTGCCAAGTCAAACATCTCTTTAGCAGCCAGCCAATCTAAAGCCAAACGAGCCGAATCTGAAGCCCTAGCCACCATTCCCCAAGACTGAGCTTGGAGAGTCAAAATTCTGCGGTTGGTAGCATTGTCATCGACAATTAAGACTCGCTTACCACTTAATTCAGGTTGAGAATTGCTCAAGTTAACTGGTAAGGAATTCTTGCAGCCAGAAACGATCGTACTAAAATAAAAAGTAGAGCCAACAGATTTCGTATTTTGCCCGATCGGCTTATTGCTGAGTACAGATTTGCCACAGCCATATTTTTCGGCAATTTCGCAAGATTCTGCCCATCCCAAATCAAAAACTGCCGACGATCTAAAATCGGCAGGAGGATTGCCCGCGACACTACCCATACTTTCCACCCACATCCGGCCGCCCATCATTTCGGCCAAACGCTTGCTAATTGCCAAACCCAATCCGGTACCGCCGTACTGCCGGCTCGTTGAAGAATCAACCTGGCTGAAAGATTTAAATAGCCGATCCATGCGATCGCTCGGAATGCCGATACCGGTATCTCTGACCGCAAAATGTATTTCGTATGCTGGGTTAATTGGTACCGGTTCGCCAGCAATTAATGGCGGTTCTTTAGCGTTAGCCGGCGGCACTGAAATCTTTTTGGCAGTCACCGAAACCACCACTTCTCCAGCGTCGGTAAATTTAACAGCATTACTGAGCAAGTTGATTAAAATTTGCCTCAAGCGGGTGCTATCGCCGATCGCCGTTGCCGGTACAGTACGATCGATCAAATAACCAACTTCCAGTTTTTTTTCTGCCGCCTTAGCAGCTACCAAGTCTAGAGATTCCTCAATGCAAGTGCGGATGTCAAACGGATGTTCCTCCAAGTCCAATTTGCCCGACTCAATTTTCGAGAAATCTAGAATATCGTTAATCAGCGTCAGCAAGGCATCGCCGCTGCTGCGGATAGTTTCTACAAAATCGCGCTGTTCGCGAGTTAAGGGGGTATCCAGCAGCAAACCGGTCATGCCGATGACTCCATTCATCGGAGTGCGAATTTCGTGGCTCATGGTGGCTAAAAATTCGCTTTTGGCTCTAGTAGCCGCCAGTGCTTGATCGCGAGCTTTTGCCAAATCTACGTCAGTTTGCTGGCGTTCGAGTTCGCTTCCCACCCACTGAGCCATCAGTTTCATCAACTCTCTGTCTACAGCTCGGAACGGTTCTGTCACAGGAGTCGGAGAAAAGAAGCACAGAGTGCCGTAAACTTCACCTGCGACCGTGACGGGAATGCCCATGTAAGCTTCGATGGGGAAGGCTCGATCGTCCGTGTTGAAGGAAAAACCCGAAAATCGCACCGACTCAAAGTAAATCGGTTCTTTTGCCATTGCCGTAGCGACGCAGAAAGTTTTTTCCAGATCGTAGATTTGGTCTTTGACGATCGACCCGTCGGGGCACTCCACAGCCATTATTTGATAGTTGTCGCCTTGAATGCAGGACAAAATTCCCACGGACAGGCCTAAATGCCGACATCCCATTGCCAGCAGTTCTTGGAGTCGCAAATCAAAGGTAGAGAGGTGGTTGAGCGGGTCTGTACGGGGAGCCGAAGTCACTTGGTACAAAGCTTTGATTGCAGCTTCGCTTTCTCGAAGTTCTTGTTCTGTTTGCTTCCGCACGCTGATGTCGCGGGAAATGCCGATAATTTCTTGGACTTCGCCGGTTTGGGGATCGCTGATCGTGCGGCCGGTGGTTTCAAACCAAATGTATTTGCCGTCTTTGCGACGGATGCGGTAGCTGACGGTGTAAGTAACTGGGAGCGCCAGGACTTTCCAGTGAGCTTTGGCAATGGTTTCTAAATCGTCGGGGTGAAAATAATCCTTGGGGACGCGGCCGATGAGTTCCGAAGGTTCGTATCCCAGCAAAGCCCGGCTGGCGGGCGAGACGTAAACAAACACGCCTTTGGGGTCGTGTCTGGTGATCATGTCGGTTGAGTTTTCGGCCATCAACCGATAGCGGTCTTCGCTTTCATTACGTTCGACTTGAGAATTGCCCAATGCTTCTAGCATTCGGTTGATGGCGTCGGCCAAGCTTGCGAGCTCATCTGCTCCGGCAATATGAACTCTCAAGCTTGGGTCGCCGTTGGCTGCGATGTTGCTGACGCTGGTGCTCAATGAAGCCAATCTGGCCAAGACTAATTTTTCTAGCAACAGCAGGGTGATGGCGCTAAATATTAAACCTACTGCCAGTATTGATAAGGTAAACAGCTCCAAGGTAGCCTGACCTTGGCCGTAGATGATGCGATCTGTCTCTACTCGCAGCAGCAACGCTAGGTTGCCGTGGATGTCGCGAATCAGGGCGTATCCTGCGACTAAGGTGTCGCTGAGTGGCTCGACTAAAATTTCTACTGATTTGAGGTTGGAAATTTTGAGTTTGACATTTTCCAACTCCTGCCTCGATCGAGCCAGCGCCTTAGCGCTGTGCCCGGAGTAGTTCGCGGCTCCCACTTTAAAATCTAAACTCGGCAATCTAAAATCCACTGACAGGTGAGTCAGTTCTGAAAGCAAACCAATTTCGCTGCTGTCGAGGTAGCGTCCCAAGATCAGCGTCCCCCGCGACGGGCCTTGAGTGTTGCTGTTCAAGATGGGTTTGGAGGCAATCAGCAGCCTGGCTTCTGGCAGAGTGAGGACGCCTGTTTTGGCGGCGGGGCGATCGCCCTCGACTGTCGATGAGTCTATTAGTGCCTCGGTCAAGTGCTGTTTTAAGCTTTCGGGAATCGGGATTTCGGTTTGGGATTTCAGGTCGAAACCTTTACTGAAGATCGTCTTACCGTTGGAGTCAAGCAGCACCAATAAGTTTAGTCTCAAGTAAATAAATGTCGAATCGACGAAATTTGACTTGACAAAATTTTCGTTCCGTGTTTCGACGAAAGAGTAAGTATCGTCCCACTCGGCGTAATCTTGGGCGCTGGTGTCTAAATTAGACAAGTCATCATCTAATGCGTCCAAAGCCCGTGCGACATCCTGGCGGACGTACTGTGCCTCCAGGTTGTGAAAATCATGCAGCAAAATAGTTGATGCAGTGGCATACAGAACCACAATCAGGCTGATCAGCGCTGCACCGATGATTAATAGTGTTTTTTTTCGGAGTTGCATGGCGTCGCCCTCCTCACGGTGCTACTAGGCAACTAGCCAGGAGAGGTTTGAGACGTAGGTTGTTTAGCATTGGCGATCGCAGGGCCTGCGTATTTGGGCTGTTCTGGGGTGACGAGAGTAAAGCCCTTGGTATTTCCAAGGTATCCGGTATGTTGCCCCCCACAGTCAGTGTAGTATTTTCACAGCTTTAGTTCCCTATTATGCACAACCTATTACCTACAAGTTATAACCTGACGATCGGCCTCTTCAAAATAAACCGCCGATCGAACTCAAAACAGTTCGCGTTTGATACTGACGCAGCCAGGGCCGCGGGGGGTTGGTATAACAGGCGTGCTGGGTTGATAACCCTCACTATTATTGTACCTAAAAAATATTGAGGAGAGAGCGGACTGGTGGGTCGAGTTTTGCCTGCCAAAAGGATCTCATTTCAATAGCTGTTTTGATTTTTGTCGTTTTATAGCAATCCTTGCAGGAGTAGTGCAATAAGCTTAAAAGCCTATCCAGCCTAGAAGCTTGAACGGCGTTCAACAATTGTCATAGCAGAGGCAATGAATATCCGGCGACTTTTCATTTATTACATCCGAAAATAAAATATACAACAATCAAAAAAATCAGTGTTTTACTTTTCTCTTTTGAATTAATCAAAACTGCTAATTAAGATTTATAAATTCACAGTTTCCACAATCCTCAACAAACGGGTAGGAACGGGTTTACCCATAACATTATTCAACAGTACCAACAAATTAATAAAAACCCATTCCCACTCCCCGATCAAATTCTTTACTAACATTAGTGCCTGATATCAGTAGAAACTCATATCAGGCACTATCTGCAATCCGATCGCAACTGGAGTCTTTTTTATCGGATGACCGCTAAAGCACCAGCGCCTGCTGCTGCTGCCGCCGAGGTAAGAGCCGTGAAAAACAGCCACCAAGAGGCAACTTCTGCTGCTTTCCGGGTTTCTTCGGCTTGTTTTTCGGCTTGCAGTTTGATGCTTTCGAGGCGAAGCTGCGCCTCTTGCTGCAAGCGTTCTGCTCTTTGCAAGACGCTGTTGCGGCTTCTTTCAATTTGGTCGATCAAGCGGTTGGCATCTGCTTCGGAAATGTCATCGCGAGAACTCATTAGTGCTACTAAAGTATCGCGATTGAAATGACCCAGCCGATCGCGCAAAGCATCAAATCCGGCTTGCGGATCGTCAAATAACTTCCGCACGTCCCGCGTAATGCCTTCGTAATTCAGTTCAGGGCGATCGAGCGAATTGAGGTAATCCCGAATTTTTCCGAGAATCCCGTCAATTACCGACTGAATACCCTCCTGTATTTTCTGAATTTGCATTGCGAACTCATCGCGCACCGACAAAATTCCATCGACAATGCGATTAGCTTCTGCTTCAGAAATATCCGGCCGCTGAGACAGCAGAGAAACAACTGTAGCTCGATCGATGTGTGACAAGCGCTCGCCCAAACTGTAAGCGCCGACTTTCGGGTCATGCAGCAGCAGTTGCAAGTCGCGCTTGATGGCGTCGGGATTTAATTCATCCTTGCCTGTATTACGCAAATAATCTTCTAAAACACTCTGAAAATCCTGCACTTGGCTTTGCATCCGCTTTGCCAAACGGCGCGGCGCTTTCACAATCGAACCCAGGGTTTCCTGTACTTGGTCGATAATTTGATTGACTTGTTCCTCGCTCAAATCTTGTCTCTGAGAAAGCAGTTTTACCAAAGTATCGCGATCGACTTGAGACAGACGGCCGCGCAGCGCTAAAGCTCCTTCTTTGGGATTTTCCAGCAGTTTTGTCAAATCCCGCTTAATCCCTTCAGGATTGAGTTCTGATTTGCCAGTATTGCGAAGGTAATCTGCAAGGGCGGTGGTGGTTTGGTCGTACTGATCCTTAGCTTTTTCTGCCAACTTTTGCGGTGCGTGCAGCGCGCCGTGCCAAGTTTCTTCGGTGCTGTCGAGAAGCTGATTTACTTGGTCTTCGCTGAGGTCTTTCCGCTGAGATAGCAATTTTACCAAAGTTTGGCGATCGAACTTAGAAGCTCTAGCTCTCAGCGCCCACATTCCCGCTTCTGGGTTATCCAGCAGCGTTTTCAAATCGCGCTTGATGCCTTCGGGATTGAGTTCTTCTTTGCCCGTAGACTTCAAGTATTCTTGTACTCTTTGCCACTGGTTGTCTAGTCGGACTTGGGCTGCTTCTTGCAGACCGTTAGCATCTGCTAAAACTACCTCTCGCGTCCTTTCCAACTCTTGAACAATCTGTTCTACTTCCTGGAATCCGAAGTTTTCGCGACCTCGGAGAATTTGCACAAAACTGTCGCGGGTGTAAGGAGAAAGCCGATCGCGCAACTGTTCGTAACTAGCGTCCGAATCCTCTAAGATTTTTTTGAACTCGCTCCCGATACCTGCTGCTGTCAGTTCTTCTTTCGGCGTCAGCTTCAAATAAGTTTCCACCCGCCACTGCAAATCGCGAGCTTTTTCTTGCTCCTCGGCAAAGATCACGGTTTGTAAAACACGCTGTCTAATTGCTTCTAATTCCTGGGAAATTTGTTTAATTTTGTCTTGCGTAAAAACACCTCTACTCGCCAGGATTTCGGCAAAATTAGACTGTTTTAGTTTTTCTAATTCGCGGCGCACAGTTCCTGGATCGGCTGTAGGATCGTAGAGTACGTCACGAAATTCGCGCTCGATGGCTTGGGGGTTCATCTGCCACGAATAAGTGTTGAGTAGGTAGTTTTCTACGTCGGCACGAATTGGGCTGTAAGTTACGGGTTCGCCTTTGACTTGAGCGGTAATTTTATCAGTTTGCTGGGTAACTTTGTCTTTAGCTTCTTTGAGCTGACCGACTACTTTTTCAAGATCCAAGTCAGAAATATCCGTGCGACCCAATACTATTCCCATTAAAGCATTGACTGCCATTGTCGTTGCTTGGGTCATCATGGTCGGGTT
The DNA here is from genome assembly GCF_036705485.1 of Microcoleus sp. AT9b-C3. Classification (NCBI taxonomy): domain Bacteria; kingdom Bacillati; phylum Cyanobacteriota; class Cyanophyceae; order Oscillatoriales; family Microcoleaceae; genus Microcoleus; species Microcoleus sp. AT9b-C3. The sequence goes on from NZ_JAUBUR010000061.1 coordinate 7,789, forward strand.
TTGTCCAGAATTTTGACCACCCAGATTGCTGAGGGCTTTTTCTACCCTACTTGCCAATTTATCTGAGACCAAATCTCCCGATTTGGCAGATTTGAGATAGTCTACTAATTGGGCGATGCCGTCTGATTGCTGCCCTTGTTTTCCTACTTGTTTCCAAGCATCTTGAAGTTGGTCTACAATCCGGTTTACGTCGCGTTTTGATAAGTCCGATCGCGAACTTACTAAATTTACGAGAGTTTGCCGATCGAGATTCGGCAAATTTTCGGCTGCAATGGTTTTTAGTTGCGGATCGTTAAGCAATTTTTCAAACTCGCTACGCATCGCTTTGATGTCTAATTCAGGCGGTTTGAGGCTTTGGATGTAGTCTTCGACGTTTTCGCGCAAACTTGTAGGGTCGATCGCGCTACCCAGTTCATGGCCCACTGCTGCTGCTGCTGCTTTGGCGGTGGCGACTACTTGGTTGCTGGCTGCTTTTGCGCCAATGGCCGAGGCTGCGGTGCCGACAATCGCTTGAAAACCTGATGTGGCGGTGTTGACGACGGAACCGATCAAGGAACCGACGGTAGTGGAACTCACCCAAACAAGCATTGAGAAATAGGCTGCCCACACTACTAAACCGACGATCGCACCTAAACCGGGACTGCTAATCAAGCTAAGCTTAACTGCAAGCAAGCAAGCAAAGAATAGGGCAACGGTGACAGTGATTAGCGTCCAAGTACCTACCTTTCGGCCAATGTGGCGGACTGGGGGGCTGCCGCTATCCGAGTGGTGGCCGTCGTCGTGGGATTGTCCCATGTACGAAAGACCCGCAGCTACTGATAAATTTGTTAGCAAGAGTTGGAAAGCGCAGGCTAGTACGACTCCAGCTATTAAGGCGATAAAAAATTGCGGCCCGGAATAGAGGAGTGCTGCGTCTTCTGCTGTGTTTGTAGTAGTCTGCTGTACTGGCACTTGAGCCAGCCAGAACCCGATGTTATACAGTTGTGGATTTATTGGCAAATTTTGATACATAGTATATTCCTCGTTAAGCAGTGGGTGAGCGCGCTCATTGGCGCAAGTTAACCAATGTATAGTTTTAGACTCATGCCCCCAATGGCAAGCATCGCCTTATTGACGAGCTAAAGCATCCCCCTACAGTTGGAAGTGTAGAAATATGTCTGCGGCGGGCTGTCACTTTAGGAATATTTGTGCTATGTAAATTGGCAGTTGTGAAGTTGTTAGTTCTCAGTTATGAGTAAGGTGCGCTGCGGCGCCTCCGAGATAGATGGTAGTAATTGTAAGCCGGGTTAAAACTATCGCACAGGAAAATCTTTGGTCGATCGATATTAAGAGTCGGCACACAAGCCCAGACAAATTGTTCACAATTCATCAACCAATGCCATAGTAAATTAGCTTTCAAGGAATTTGATAGTGCAGCGAGAAAGTCATGCAATTATTATTGGCGGCAGTTTAGCAGGACTGTTGGCCTCTAGAGTATTGGCAAAACACTTCGACAGAGTAAGTATTGTTGAACGAGATTTTTTTCCTGAAAAACCCGCACCTCGCCCCGGGATTCCTCAATCCCGTCATCTTCACATCCTTTTAAATGGGGGAAAAATCATCCTACAACAGTTGTTTCCCGGCTGGGAAAACGAACTGATAGCTGCTGGTGCTCCTACTTTAGATCCAAGGTCGATCAGGTGGTTTAGTCCGGCGGGTTGGGCCCCGCAATCTAGCCCGGATCTAAATGATTTAATTATGTTCAGTCGGGATTTACTGGATTGGCAAATTCGCCGCCGCTTGACTGAAAATATGAACGTGCATTTCCTCGAAGGAGGCACAGTAACGGGGCTGCTGGCGAATGCCTCACGCACGGAAGTTGCGGGCGTGTCGGTGCGTTTTCGCGATCGCCACAACCCTGGTAACATCCATTCAGAGAATTTGTATGCAGATTTAGTAGTCGATGCTGGCGGCAAAGTTTCCAAAACACCTCAATGGTTGAAAAGTTTGGGCTATGAACCTCCGCAAGAAACCGCTATCAATGCTTTTGTCGGCTATGCCAGCCGCATCTATGAAGGCAGCGGTAAATTGTCAGACACTGCGCCAGTATTTGTGTCAACCGCACCGCCATCTCGCACCCGTGGCGGTGCAATTTTTCCGATCGAAGGCAATCGCTGGCTGGTGCTTCTCATCGGGGGCGATCGCGATTATCCCCCCGCAGACGAAGCAGGTTTTCTAGAATTTACCCGCACTTTGCCAACCCCGGCAATTTATGATGCAATTAAAGACGCAGAAGCAATAACACCTGTTTATAGTTATCGAGGTACAGAAAACCGTTTGCGCCACTACGATCGCCTCCGTCGTTACCCTGCAAACTTAATAATTATCGGTCATGCAGTTTGCGCTTTTAACCCGATATACGGACAGGGAATGACGGTAGCTGCACTGGATGCTCAGATGCTAGATGAATGCCTGCAAAAGCAAAGAGAGCGGTATCCCGAAGGCGATTTAACAGGCTTTGGGCGACAATTTCAAGAAAAACTAGCAAAATTACACACTATTCCCTGGATGTTTGCTATCAGTCAGGATTCCCGCTATCGGGGAAGTGAAGGTGCAAAACCAAACCTCGCTACGCGGCTGATAATTGATTACATGGATCTGGTGTTAAAAGTGCTGATCGGAGATGCTAAAGTTTGTCAAGCATTTTTGGAAGTTCTGCACATGATTGAGTCGCCGGCTGTACTTTTTCATCCCAGTATTGCGCTGAAGGCGATCGGGCAATTAGTCAGCGGCGGGCAGAAAGTATAAGGCACAAGGCAGAATTAATAGAAAGAGTTGAGACGGAATGAGCTTATTTTTGCCAAGTCTCTTTTTTCAGCATCAAGAGAGATAAACGCAGATGAAATCATATTCATCTGCGTTATTTTAGGTTCAGACTCTTCGGAAATCGCTAACACCAATGGAGGTGGCGTTGACTCCAGTTAAGGAAGCAAATACTTCTCCACTTCCCTTGAATTTAATCAGCGCACTGTTATTGTTCTGACTAATTTCTAACTGGTCAAAACTCAGACCTCCCGACAATCCGATGAGATCCTGACCTTTGACAAAATCAGAGACAATATCAAATCCTTGATTAAATCCGATGACAAATGTGTCATTGCCAAAACCGCCAATTAAGCTGTCGTTGTCTAAACCTCCAAACAAAATATCATTACCTTCGCAACCGAGAAGCGTATCGTTACCTAGGTCTCCATAAATCGCATCGTTGCCCAAGCTGCCGTTAATTAAATCATTGCCTTGACCGCCATAAGCTAGGTCATCTCCTGCACCGCCGCAGAAAGTATCATCTCCGAGTTGTCCGTAGAGAGTATCATTGCCTTCACCGCCGAGAATTACATCGTTTGCTTTACCGCCGAATAAATTATCGTTTCCTTTGCCACCGTCGATGAAATCATTGCCTTGATTGCCAAAGATTAAGTCATTATCTTCTTTGCCGTTAATTGAATCGTTGCCCTTATTCCCGAAAAGAGTATCTTCACCCAAACCGCCAAGAATGATGTCGTTTTCTTTGCCGCCAAACAGGAGGTCGTCTCCTTTGTTGCCGTCGATGAAATCGTTGCCTTCATTGCCGTTGAAGATATCATTAAATTCGCCACCAAATAGATTGTCGTTGCCTTCTTTAGCATCGAAGATATTGGTACTGTTGCTGCCAAAATAAGCGTCGTTGCTGGGAGTACCAATTAGCAGAACACCACCATTGATAATGTTATCAATTTGTTGGTTGGGTTGGTTGAGATTGGGATACTCAATTTTGTCGCAAATGCAGTCTGCATCGGGAAGGTTAACAGGCGTTGGGGTTGGTACCGGTGCAGGAGTTGGGGTTGGTACCGGTGCAGGAGTTGGGGTTGGTACCGGTGCAGGAGTTGGGGTTGGTACCGGTGCAGGCGTTGGGGTTGGTACCGGTGCAGGCGTTGGGGTTGGTACCGGTGCAGGAGTTGGCGTGGGTACTGGTGCAGGAGTTGGGGTTGGTACCGATGCTGTGACTGATGCTGAAATCGCGAAATCAAAGGGATTTTCATCCGTATCATTATTGACAAATTGCAACGTACCTGTTTTATTTCCGGCTGTGGCTGTATCTACTTGAACTTGCAGGTTAGTTGTACCGCCTGCGGCAACATTTGCAGGTAAGGTTCCAACTAAGCTAAATCCTGTCGGTAGGGTAAGGTTGCTGAGGTTTAAAGCTGCTGTACCGAGATTTTTGACTGTAAAGGTTTTGTTGAGAGTGCCGCCAATTAATGCACTGCCAAAGTCGATCGCACTTGTTGTACCATCAGCAATATCCGTTGTGCCGTCTAATACTTGGATTTCCGGTAATGGTGTAGCTGTGACTGATGCTGAAATCGGGAAATCAAAGGGATTTTCATCGCTATCATCATTGACAAATTGCAACGTACCTGTTTTATTTCCGGCTGTGGCTGTATCTACTTGAACTTGCAGGTTAGTTGTACCGCCTGCGGCAACAGTTGCAGGTAAGGTTCCAACTAAGCTAAATCCTGTCGGTAGGGTAAGGTTGCTGAGGTTTAAAGCTGCTGTACCGAGATTTTTGACTGTAAAGGTTTTGTTGAGAGTGCCGCCAATTAATGCACTGCCAAAGTCGATCGCACTTGTTGTACCATCAACAATATCCGTTGTGCCGTCTAATACTTGGATTTCCGGTAATGGTGTAGCTGTGACTGATGCTGAAATCGGGAAATCAAAGGGATTTTCATCGCTATCATCATTGACAAATTGCAACGTACCTGTTTTATTTCCGGCTGTGGCTGTATCTACTTGAACTTGCAGGTTAGTTGTACCGCCGGCGGCGACAGTTGCAGGTAAATTTCCGACAATGCTAAATCCGGTTGGTAGGGTAAGGTTGCTGAGGTTTAAAGCTGCTGTACCGAGATTTTTCACGGTAAAGGTTTTGTTGAGAGTGCCGCCAATTAATGCACTACCAAAGTCGATCGCACTTGTACTACCATCAGCAATATCCGTTGTACCGTCTAAGACTTGGATTTCTGGTAATGGTGTAGCTGTGACTGATGCTGAAATCGCGAAATCAAAGGGATTTTCATCGCTGTCATCATTGACAAATTGCAGCGTACCTGTTTTATTTCCGGCTGCTGTCGTATCTACTTGAACTTGCAAAGTCGCACTCGCGCCGGCGGCAACAGTTGCAGGTAAGGTTCCAACTAAGCTAAATCCTGTCGGTAGGGTAAGGTTGCTGAGGTTTAAAGCTGCTGTACCGAGATTTTTGACTGTAAAGGTTTTGTTGAGAGTGCCACCAATAATTGTACTGCCAAAGTCGATCGCACTTGTACTACCATCAACTATATCTGTTGTTCCGTCTATAACTTGGATTTCTGGTAAGGGCGTGGCTGTGACTGATGCTGAAATCGGGAAATCAAAGGGATTTTCATCGCTGTCGTTATTGGCAAATTGCAGCGTACCTGTTTTATTTCCGGCTGTTGCTGTATCGACTTGAACTTGCAGGCTAGTTATATCGCCTGCTGCGAGAGTTTCAGGTAAAGTTCCGACTAGGCTAAATCCGGTTGGTAAAGTCAGGTTGCTGAGGTTTAAAGCTGCTGTACCGAGATTTTTCACGGTAAAGGTTTTGTTGAGAGTGCCGCCAATTAATGCACTGCCAAAGTCGATCGTACTTGTGGTACCATCAGCAATATCTGTTGTTCCGTCTAATACTTGGATTTCTGGAGTTGCTGTTGCTGTGACTGATGCTGAAATCGGGAAATCAAAGGGATTTTCATCGCTATCATCATTGACAAATTGCAGCGTACCTGTTTTATTTCCTGCTGTGGTTGTATCTACTTGAACTTGCAGGTTAGTTGTACCCCCTGCTGCAACTGTTGCAGGTAAATTTCCGACAATGCTAAATCCGGTTGGTAAAGTCAGGTTGCTAAGGTTTAAAACTGCTGTACCAAGATTCTTGACGGTAAAGGTTTTGTTGAGAGTCGCACCGACTGTGACACTGCCAAAGTCGATCGCACTTGCAGTACCATCAACTATATCTGTTGTTCCATCTAAAACTTGAATTTCTGGTAAGGGAGTTACGTCGTTATCGGTATTAGTCACCGCGACATCGGTGGGATTAAATCCGTTGTAATTAGTGTCGCTACTGGTAGCGGCGGCGGTAACAATGTTATAGGCTTTATTCCCATCTACTAGATTGTCATCAACTCCCGTTGCGGTGACTGTTTGGGGAGTATTCCAATTAGCATTCGTGAAAGTGACTGAAGTTGGGGAAACTGTTCCTTCGGCGGTGTTATCGCTGGTTAAACCTACTGTCACATCTGCCGTCGGTTGACTGTTGAGTTGGATGGTAAATGTCGCTTTCCCTCCGGCTTCTGTGGTGTTTCCACTAATGGCGGAAACTGTAAATCCGGCGGTGTCATTATCGGTATTAGTCACCGCGACATCTGCTGGATTAACTCCGTTGTAATTAGTGTCGGTACTGGTAGCGGCGGCGGTGACAATGTTATAGGCTTTATTCCCATCTACTAGATTGTCATCAACTCCCGTTGCGGTGACTGTTTGGGGAGTATTCCAATTCGCTGAGGTGAAAGTGACTGAACTTGGGGAAACTGTTCCTTCGGCGGTGTTATCGCTGGTTAAACCTACAGTCACATCTGCTGTCGGTTGACTGTTGAGTTGAACTGTAAATGTCGCTTTCCCACCGGATTCTGTGGTGTTTCCACTAATGGCGGAAACTGTAAATCCGGCGGTGTCGTTATCGGTATTAGTCACCGCGACATCTGCTGGATTAACTCCGTTGTAATTAGTGTCGGTACTGGTAGCGGCGGCGGTGACAATGTTATAGGCTTTATTCCCATCTACTAGATTGTCATCAACTCCCGTTGCGGTGACTGTTTGGGGAGTATTCCAATTCGCTGAGGTGAAAGTGACTGAACTTGGGGAAACTGTTCCTTCGGCGGTGTTATCGCTGGTTAAACCTACAGTCACATCTGCTGTCGGTTGACTGTTGAGTTGAACTGTAAATGTCGCTTTCCCACCAGCCTCGGTAGTAGTTAATCCTGTGGTTGGTGTGATGGTAATGCCAGCATTATCATTATCTGTAATTGCCACACTTTGGTTAGTAGTAGCACCTAATCCTATCCCTGTTGACGGGTTGCTAATTGTTAAAGTAGCTGTTTCCACACCTTCGGAAATTAAATCATCATTAACTGTTAGGGTTACTTGCCCCGTCTTACTTCCATCTGGTATCGTGATTTGAGTGGGAATAGTATCACTAAAATCCGCAGCGCTAGCAGTACCAGTTAATGCTAAGTTAAGTGTTTGAGCGCCGAAGACGTTACCTTCTGCAGTGGCGGTAAAGGTAATAGCAGTTTTCCCGGCTTCGCTGGCAGTATTTGTGCTCGCAGTGAGGTTAACTTTCGGTGCGGGAATGGTGATATTAAAGGTGGCTATATCGGAAAGGTCAACACCAGTATTCGCCGTACCACCGTTATCTTGCAGTTGCACGCTAACGGTGGCAGTACCGGGTTTGCCAGTGGGAGTGTAGGTCAGCGTGCCATTGGTTGCTACACTTGGTTGAGTTGTAAATAGGGTATTGTCGGTGTTAGTAACCGTGTAGTTGCTAACTGTTTGAGTGGCTTCATCGGCGGGGCCGAAAGTAACGCTATTTACCCAATTACTGACGGTTTGAACTGTATTTGTCCAAGCTGTTAGGGTTTGGTTGCCTAAGTTAGTGAAACTGGGTTTGTCGTTGACGGGGGTAACGGTGATGGCTGCGGTGTCGGTAGCGGTGCTGAAGACTGTGCTACTGCCGTTGGTGCTGCTATCAGCGGTGCCGCCGTTGGTGCCAGAGAGCGTATCCCAGGCGCGGAACGTGATGCCGTTGGTGAGGGTGCCGTTGTAGTTGGCGTTGGGTTGGAAGTAAATGCGGGTATTGGCATTGGCGGTGAGTAGGCGAGCATTGGTATTGGATACGGAGCCCAAGGCGTTCCAAGTAGTACCTCCATCTATGGTGTAAAACCAACTGCCGTTAGTGTCGGCGGCGGTGATGGCGATGCCTGCCACTGCGCCAATGTCGGGGTCGGTGATGTTTGTACCTATAGCAGCAATAGATGAGATGAGGTTGCCGACAGCGCCAGTGGGAGCACTGGAGTCTTCTAGGATGTTGGTGAGGGTGACGGTGGTATCGGCAAGGACGGGTGCAGCGTTGATGCTGCCGTAAACATCGTTATTATCTTGGTTAACTCCTTGACCGTTGGCGGGGGTGTTGGCAGCGGGAGTGCCAGCTTGGTTGGCAGCGGTGTTGCCGGTGAAAGTTGCTCCAAATGAGATGACAGTGGGTAGCGCAGTGGGCATTCCCTGCTGGGTGCCAGGGATGTTGTAAAGATTACGCATGGCAAAAATTGCCCCACCTTTGCCTCGACCGGGATTTCGAGGGGACTGGGCGGTACCCGTACCGCCTGTAGCAGTGTTGTCGGTAAATGTGGTGCTGTCAAGGATAAGAGTACCTTGACGGATGAATACTGCACCCCCCATGCCCGCACCGCCGTAGCCACCGGCGTCGCCTCCGCCGTAGCCTCCGCGGACCTCGATAAACGCGTTGCCGGCTCTGCCGAAGCCGGCACCACCACCGAAGCCACCGCCACCCCCCTGACCTTGGCCGAAGCCACCGTAACCGCCAGGGAGGTCCTTATCGGGGTCGCCGCCGCGACCGCCTCTGCCGTAGCCTCCGCCTCCGCCGAAGCCGCCGTATCCGCCGTTGCCGTTGCCTCCGCTGCTCCCACTGGCGCTGTCGCCGTAGCCAATGCCGCCGTAGCCGTTGCCGCCTCCGCCACCGAAGCCGCCGTTGCCTCCGCTGCCGTTGCCTCCGTTACCTCCGCCACCGAAGCCGTTGCCGCCGTTGCCGTTGCCGCCGTTGCCGCCGAAGCCGCCGTTGCCGCCGTTGACGTTGCTGCCGTTGCCGTTACTGCCGTTGCCGTTACTTCCAGTCTGGTTGGCACCATTATTAGCCGGATTGACAGGCACAAAATTAGCGCTGCCACCTCTGCCACCTCTGATACCATTTCCGCCAATGGCAGAGTTATTAGAAAAGGTGACAGAATTCAGGCTGACTGTGCCGTTATAAACAAACAAGCCACCCCCCATACCTGCGCCCCCACCACTACCATCTCCGCCCTGGGCGCGACCCCCGCTAATGGTCATGTTGGTGAAACTGACGGTTCCAGACTTCACAAAGAAGAGGCGAACGTCACCCGTATCATTGATGCTATTGTTATTGGCATCTCCACTGACGGTGAAACCGCCACCAATAAAAGCGATATTGCTATCGATTAGCTGATTCGGAATTTGCGTAAACGTGACATTTGTTTGGAGAGTAATTGTGTCATCTCCGGCTGCGGTATTCGCATCTAAAATTGCTTTGCTTAAAGTACCTGCTACAGTGCCCGTGCCATCATCGATTGCCACTGTGACATTAAAATTTGCCAGTGTATAGTCATAATCTTCCATCGCCTGCCGATTAAACGGCACGGCGGATTCAATCTTGCCAGTTACTATTTCTAAATCCCAGTCGCCCCCTTTAGCTGCATTTCCCGTCAAGTCGTTAGAGGCTGCGACATCTGCACCTGTGAGTTCACTCAATCGCTTGACAAAATTATTGCCAGTTTCTGTGGCCGCTACATCGCATCCATAAAGTAGGATATCTCCGTTCTCTGTCAGAGCCTTTCCCCACTGTTTTAGCTGAGTGTTGAAAGTTTCTATATCATTCTCATTGAGTACGTCGGCACCGAGTTGGAAACTGCCTTGGTTGCCGTGAGAAAGGATGTGTACGGCTTCTATGTCTTTTTGATTGGCTAAGGCGTTTGTAATTTGTTCGATGCCGCTCAAATTGTTATTTTAAATAACAATTTGAGCGGCATCGGCGTTTTGAATAAGGCTTTGATAGTCTTGTACGGATGAGTCTACGAAAATAATTTGGTTGTTCACGGTAGATTACCTGATAGTTTTTGCTTGGTCTTAGATATCAATAGTCGTCAAAAGTCTATGTTAATTTTGCTTTCGCTACAATGGCGCTGGCGCGGCTATATGTTGCATCTGTCCAAAAAGATAAGCCATCAAATCGCTCAAACAAATCGGGGGGTAAAATCGTTTTTCTAGGTTTAAACTCGACTTGAGAACGCACCTGATGTAACCCTTGTGTTTTCAGCTTATTATCAAATTCTGGCTCTTGATATTCAACACTATCAAAATCATGCTCAAAAGGGTCTTCACCAATGAATTGATAAATCAACGACATGGTTTTAGCCGGGTTTATGGTTAATAGCTCGTAATCAACCAAGAGGAGAGAGGCACTCTGTTCGCTGTAAAATGCTTCTTTAAGGGCGTTATAAGCATAACCCACTAAACGCGAACCTTGACTTAATGCCTCCGTGCGACTGTAGACTGTAGCCCGTTCCGCTGGATTATTAAATAACCGGGAAACATCAAAGGCGTTACGCCGAATCAGTAGCTCGATGCTGTCCATAATCCAAGCGATGTTTCTGACACAGCAGATGACTTTCGCTTCGGGAAATAGTTCCCGAATTAATGGCAATTTGCTGCACCAAAGGCGATTGGTGTCAAAGACAATTTCTTTATCAACTTGCGGGTGGTAGTAAGCAGAAAAGATGCTCATAATCAGCGCCCGTTTTTGTTCAGGCGAAATAAACGTGGAAAACTCATTGTCTTCGCTCATGGCTTCCAACATTCGCTCTACTAAACCCCCCACGGGGCTAGTCATGGCGGCGTGAAACCGGGGGTTTTGTCGCAGGATGGCTGCTAGTAAGGTAGAGCCTGAACGCGGCAATCCCGAGATGAAGTGGGCTTTCTGGGGCATCCAGTTGGAATATGTTTAAGGTTGGCAAGTAGTCTGCACCTCAACAGAAGAAAGCGATCGCTTTTGCGGTTGCTACTTGCTGTATGATTGCACACCATTGACTTTCAATAATCTCTGGAGGCAAGACAGTGAATCCAGCATCTGAGACGGTATTTGCTTTAAGTTCGATGTTGCATAACTTTACGGAATTACCGCCGAGTTTATTGCAAAATCTATCTTGCGGTAGATGGCAGTCAACTGAGTGTATGATTATATACTCGCGAGTTGGAGAAAAGTGCGATCGAACTCGGCCAATAATAATCATAACCTCGGTCATTGCTTTGGGCAAAAAATGTGCTCAGAGAAATCTTGACCAAAATCAGTCCTGGCCGCACCCGCAACCCAAGCGTTGGGGAGTCTTCTACCGGGATTCAGGGCTGTAAGAAGGTTGTTTGATCGATCGAACTTCTGCAATTCTCAATTACCAATCAAACAATCTAATTGTTCTTGCATTTGAGTTGTAACTAAATCGAAACAAGCATCAACATAATCGCGATCGCGCGACGCCTCCGAACCATACCTCTCAAATACAATCGGTTTGCAGACGCGAGTCCGAATTTGCACGGGTAAAGGCAAGTTCGGCAAAGGCCCAATACTCAGTCCCCAAGGCAATCCCAAATACACCGGAAATACCACCGGATCGATGCCTAACAACCACGGCATCCCCCATTCATGCAATTGCTTAACTTGTTCGTACAAATCTGCCAAAACTATCAAAGTATCGTGGGCACCGTGCGATATAATTGGTACAATTGGCACTTCTTCTCGCAATGCTAATTTGATAAATCCCTTGCGTCCGGCAAAATAGATTCGATCGCGCAAGTGGTGGGGGCGGAAAACATCTTGTGCGCCGCCCGGATAGACAAGAACAGGGGCGTTTTTCCGCAAAGCTGCGATCGCCATTTTCGGATGCGCCTTGAGGGCTCCACACTGAACTGCCATGCTAGCAACATCAGGAGAAACTTGCCAAACCGTGGGGTGCATCAATCCGTAGGCCAAGCGTTCCGTGCCGTACCTGTGGAACCATTCGTATAGGAACATAAACATATCTGGAGCGGCGATTCCCCCGTTGTGAGAACCGACAACGAGCATTTTTCCGCTCGCGGGTACATTGTGCCAGCCGTCGCTTTGTACGCGAAAATAGTAGCGGTACAGCCATTCCCAGATTGGCAACAGAAGCTTAATGAAGTCGGGATTGCGATCGTCTAAAGATAGACCGTCAAAGGGATATTTAGAGGATTTGCCGTCTTTTTTGTTAGTAGTTTTTGTCACTGCAAAAATATTTAACGCTTGGGTCATTATATAGCAGAAGGAAGAAAGCTTTAGCTCTAGAAGAGAGAAGAATTTAGTTATTTGGGAAAGAAGGAAGAAGGGAGGAGATTAATTGGGCTTTTCCTCTCCTTGTGCGTGCGCTAATCGCCATCGCCCTGGTAAAAAAAGATTTTTCCTATCATTAATAGGCTCCCATTCCGCAGGAATCTACCGCATTAGTTTGAGCAAGTGAAAACCTCATAAACATCAAGCGCTGTTGCTATAGCAATATAATTAAATCAGAATTGGCGCAAATATGGGGTTTCTGATTTGAGCGGGCTGGTTTTGTTCGGAGGTTTTGTGCTGGTTGTCTCCACAGGAACAAAACCGTTTGCAAACAGCTACAGCAACTGTCGCTGATGGCGGGGCGGCTTTAGCCACAAAAACACAACTGTGTCTCAAGCCGATAAGTTTCCGTTTTGGAAGATTTTATCAAATTGACGCCAGCCATCGGGTCAAGGCTAGCGATTGGTGCTGTTTGCCACAATTTTAAGAGGACTGACGCACGTACTACGATTTTCTGTCCGAAGATGTAGTGAAGCAATCTCAAACCCTTGATTTAACGCCCTTGAGTGCGTAAGTCTTGTTTAGGTAAGGTACGATCGACAGTAGAGATCGAAGAACTGTATCCGGCTTCCGACACCCCACTACGACGATGGCGTCGATCGTGCCAATCGCCTGTCACTCAGAATCAGGCAGCATCTCAAGCACCATCTCTGTCTCGAATGTGCCAAGAATTCACCTGAAATGTAGCCCTATATTACTCAACTGCAACAACTGACAGCTAAATAGTTTAACGAACACGTGACAAGATATTGGCGGACAACAGATGACTTGGATTCCTAGCAAACTGTGCCGCATTTAAACTGTTAACTGTTGAGTTTTGACTTTCCCGCTCTCCCATTCCCCGACTCGGACACTCTCCCCTTCTCCCTCCCGCGCTCTGCCATAATGAGTCATTTATCGGCGTAGCAGCTTTATTTGTCTTCGCTCAACTCACCAAACATTAAATAATATAAATACAACTTGACTTGCGGCCATAAAAAAGTTATATAAAGCTTTTTTGTGGAAGACAAATCGATTTTTTTGCTATATTGACGTGCAATTAAGATAATGATTGTGGTTAAGTGAGGAGTTGAACGGATGAAAAACTTGAATTGCTGGAATAAACCCGCTGCATTGCTGGGCGCGATCGCGATCGTAGCCGGAAGTTTGCAGGCGAATGCCATCGGTGTTGCCGCCCCATCAACATCCACTGTCAGTCCAGATGCGGAAAATATTTCCTTTGAAGATAGCGCCACGTTTCAAATAGCCCAGGCTGGGAACCTTTGCCGTAAAGTCACTCCCAAAGAAGGTTTGACCGTTCGCCAGAACCCAGACCCCAAATCCCCTAGAGTGGGCGGGGTAGGACTTAACACTCAGGTAACACTGTCCCAAGGCGCTACTTCTGTTAAAGCCTCCGACGGTCGCCTCTGGATTCAAATTAGCGCTCCCGTCACAGGGTATGTGGCTAGCGGATATCCCAACGACGAAAGTAATTTAGGTTCGTGCACCATTAGTCAAACTCCTTCCCCAAGTCCGGCACCGGCACCGGCACCTGCACCTGCACCAGCGCCTGCACCTGCACCTGCACCCGCAGCAACACCAGCACCAGCGCCAGCGCCAGCACCAGCGCCAGCACCAGCGCCAGCGCCAGCACCAGCGCCAGCACCAGCGCCAGCACCAGCGCCAGCACCAGCACCAGCACCAGCGCCAGCGCCAGCACCAGCACCAGCGCCAGCACCAGCACCAGGGCCAGCACCAGCGCCAGCACCAGCGCCAGCACCAGGCCCGGTAAGTCTGTGCCGCCAAGTAGAACCTCGCGTAGCGCCGAGGGGTCTAGCTATCCGCACCGAGCCTTCAAAGACTTCTGCTGTTAAAGGCGGTGTACCTGCTAACGGTCAAGTAACGCTTGTACCAAATTTCCAGTTAGTGAAAGATAAGAATGGAGAAAACCGCAATTGGGTTGAGATTTCAGCCCCTGTGGCGGGATTCATCTCGGCTGGAAATTTGATCATGTGCAAGTAAAATTGTGAGTTCGATCGCTCTTTTTGACTAAAAGAGCGATCGACACCAAAAATAGTTTTAAGATTGTCGTGCAGCCAGGGAATAAGGCCGAGCCCAGACTGCTTCTGGGACTTACGAATCAATAACTTATTTCTATCGGGAAGCAGCGGTAGCCAATCTTTATCAGCTTCTTTTTTTCGTGAGTGGCGTCAAGTCCTAGCTTGGTTCCTGGCAACGCACGCGGGATGAATGAATTTAAGCAAAAAGCCGATCGACCTTTCTACTGACAGCGGCCGCTTGCCCAATCTTGGTGTCCGCGATTTGGTTGACACTTCGATTGTCGGCCAATCCAGACAATTTCCCACTTATTTTGCCTGAGTCTGAGTTCGATGCGGTGCCGCATTCCAGCAACAGAATCGTCAGCTAAACCGACGACGGTTTGGAGAATTACGGCTGTTTCTCGCGTGGGATATTCAACAGAAATTTGGTCGCTTTTTCTGCCTTCAGATTCTGTGTCGAAAATAAAGAGTTTTGCTGCGATATCTTGGGGGTTGGAGACGGTAATTTTGCGATCGCCCAGGAACTGTTTAGCGTTAATTGCTTGGTAGTTCGATCGGGCGGCGGGCTGCCCCTTTGCTGCGATGGGAATTTGGATGCAGGCGAAAATAGCTAGGAAAAAGAGCGATCGCTTGACAATTGATTGGTTCATGAGGCAGCAGATTGTGCCAGAAATTTTTGTCTCCGAGATGCGAAAGCCGCCAACTCTGCCTCGGTGAATTGAGTTTGCTGCCATGAGGGACGCGACATTAGTCGATCGCACCAAGCTTTAATTTTAGGATAGCCGTCTAGGGACACACCACCCCAAGATAGCAAGGGTACGACGGTGCCAGCAACGCACTCGGCAAACGTGACACTGTTGCTAGCGAAAAAAGGGCGATCGTCCAACAAGCCTTCAAAGAATGTCAGCACAGTATTGACTTTTTCCTTAGCCTTTTCGATTTCCTGGGGTTGGGGAGTTCCCCGTCCCATTTTTTCACTGCTTAGGGGGTAAAGTTGCGGTATAAGTTCGTTAACCGTGACAAATTCTACCATCCTCACAACTGCCAAATCTTTCGGTTCTTTTGGCAGCATTGCCGGTTCGGGATACTTCGTTTCTAGATAGTCAAGAATTGCTAGAGACTCGACGACTGTGAAGTCATCATCGACCAAAACAGGGATGCGGTGAAAAGGATTGATTGCGATAAAGTCTGGCTGCAAGTGATCGCCGTCTAAGTGGATTTCTACTACTTCAAAGTCGAGGTTTTTTTCTAAGAGGGCGGTCCAGACGCGGCGGGAGTTGGGGGATATGGGAGTGTGGTAAAGTTTCATAATTGGTGTGCCTGGTTATTCAAAGGTAATAAAAGCCACATTTTGATTATGCACTTAGGCGGATCAGTTTTTGCTGCCTTCTCTCAAAGTTATTTGAGACCTTGATCTGAAATTACTCTGATCCGTTTACAGGCTTCCTCCGCCGTCATCGCCTCGCTAGTTACCCACTCTGCAAAAGTCTCTTATAGAACCCATTTGACATCTAAGAAGAGGGTGCAAGCCTTCTAATCATCAGCCTAATAAAACAAAGGTTGAGC
>NZ_JAUBUR010000012.1:0-62822 GCF_036705485.1 Microcoleus sp. AT9b-C3
TACTAACGAACATACATTTGATTTCCCCAAAATACGTCAATATAGTTACACACAGAAAATCATTTAGGATTGCTATAAGACACTTACGTATATATAAATTAAATCACCAAGTTAACCAAAATATAAGTTTTTTATTCTAAAGAATGAGGTAATAAATGTTAAACATTAGCCAAAACTAGCCCATGTTCATTATTACATAAATGCACCGTTCAGGAAATTCTATCACTGCGGCATTCCTACAAAAAATAGGTCTTGACTTGGGAAACAATCTCCTGAAAGGCAACTATTGGAATCCCCAAGGTTACTTTGAAGACATTGATTTTGTCGAATTTCAGCGAACAGTTTTGCAAACTTGCTCTCGTTCCGACGAAACAGGTTTTCCCGATTGGGGTTGGACAGAAAGCGAACAGCTAGACCTGCAAAAACTTAACACCAATATAGAGCCTGCGAAGCAATTAGTCCAATCTCGCTCCAACCACTCAGAACTTTGGGGTTGGAAAGATCCGCGCACCAGTTTAATGTTAGATTTCTGGAATCAAATCATCCCGAATGCTGGCTATCTATTTGTTTACCGCTATCCTTGGGATGTCACTGATTCAATCTTGCGGTTGAACATCCCATTTTTCTCACAAAACCCAGAATCTTGCTTAAAGATATGGAAATTTTATAATCGCCACATCTTAGAATTCTATAAACGGCATGACAATCAATGCCTACTCGTAAATTTGAATACCTTGCTAACATCTCCCGGCAAAGTGTTAGAATTATTAAAATCCAAGCTCAATCTGCCTCTGAAATTTCCAGATAACCAAGAACCAGATATCAAAAATACTTTGATGTCAGTTTACAACCCTCAACTGCTGAGCAGCTTGCAGCTCAACCATCCCCTAATTCAAGTTCTCAATCTAACATCGGGCGGATGTTTTGAACTCCTCAATCAGCTAGATTTAGCAGCAGACTTGCCGAGCCCATTTTCCCGATTATCCTTGCCACGAAATGGCGGAACTCTAGAGCGTTTATCCCTGCGACTGCATCAGGAAACTATCAAAGTTCAGCTAAATGTAGACTCGCCTCAATTTCTGACTTGGCTGTCCGGTTGTATCGATCGCTATCATAGCACATCCCATGAATCTGCCTTAACAGATTTGCGTCAAGCCCGCCAGAAATTAGCCGAATTTTGGCTATCTGCACCACCATATAAACTCCAAAGCAGCTATTCTGGCCGTGCGGGAAAAGCCCAGAAAATGCTATTAGCAAGCGGCATGAGAGACGAGCCCCTGACTGATGCCGAACAGCGGGAAGCTGAGGAGTTATCTCTATACGTTGCTAAAGGATTTGAAGCCCCAGAAGCTATCCAATATTTGCTAGCAGCGATGCTGTACCGGCGGGCCGATCAGTTGCCCTTGCAGTATGGCAGAACTGCTGTTCCACAGTGGTTTTTTAACGATTTACTGGAGTTTATGCTGTACTTCCCCAGTTATTTTCCAGAAGTGGGAGAAGTCGAAAAATATGCCGACTATATGCAGCAATTAGTTGATTTAGTTCACAGTCGCGTTTTCAGCAATCCCGACTCCGAGATTTGGCAAAAGGTTGCTTTGCTCTTTGCAGATACCGTTAACTTTGTTCCTCTCTATTTTAGCACAAAAGAATTAAAAACTGTCTATACTAAGCGCTCGGATATCTTAGAATTTATCCTGAAAGCTAGGGGAAATCAGATTGACTTCAGCTTTGACAAACGCCCCGCTAACAGAGGCAAAATTCGCCTCGGCATCCTCAAAGGAAGTTTCGCCCCCATTTCAGAAACTTTTACCACTATCCCGGCTTCTGAGCATTTAGACCGAGAGAAATTTGAGATTATTTTATATGTCCTTAACGCGAGCGATCGCCCTTTGGATGTATACTGTCAAAGTCGCGCCGACCAACTCGTTAAGCTACCGAAGGAATTGCACAGTCAAGTCGAGATAATTCGGGCGGATGACCTGGATATTTTGTTTGTAGGGTCGATCGTCACCAATGCCGCCCAAAACATCATTTTACTAGCTTTGCACCGTCTAGCGCGGTTACAGACCACCTATTTTGCATCTCCCGTCACTACAGGCATCCGCAACATCGATTACTACATTTCCGGCACTTTGACGGAACCTTGGCAAGAAGCGCAAGCACAATATAGCGAACAGTTAGTAATGCTTGACGGCACAGGATTTTGCTTCAATTATAGCATCCAAAAAGAGGAAGCAAGGATTAATCCCGATCGCAAAAGCTTAGGCATTTCCGAGAAATCAGTTGTATTTATCTCCGGCGCCAACACCTTCAAGATTATTCCCGAACTCAGGGAAACTTGGGCCCAGATTATCGCAGCCGTGCCTAATTCAGTCCTGGTTTTATATCCCTTCGGCAATACCTGGTCTGGTGATTACGTCAAACAGCCGTTTATCAATAAAATGTCTGCTATATTTGATAAATACAGTATCGATCGCACTCGTTTAATTTTATTAAATACCCTGGCGAATCGCGAAGATGTGAAAGCAGTGTTACAACTGGCTGATGTCTATCTCGACTCCTATCCCTACGCGGGTGCAAATTCGACGGTTGATCCGTTAGAAGTGGGATTGCCGACTGTGGTGAGAGAGGGCAATAATTTGCGTTCCCGACAAGGGGCGGCAATCCTGCGAGACATCCAGTTGTTTGATTTAATTGCTGACAGCGAAGAGTCTTATATTAAGTTGAGCATTGAACTCGGAACTAATGCCGAATTTAGAAAGCAAAAGCGCTCGCAAATTAAGCAAAAAATGCAGCAGCAACCGAGGTTTCTGGATAGTCGCGCTTATTCGGCAGCTTTGGGTTCGGTATTTGAAAAAATGCTAATAGTGAATCGGCTTTAGAACTCAGCAATTTTTTGATAAAAACAAATAAAGTCCGATTCCCTACCCTACCCTTTGGGGTCTTTTGAAAGTAATCCTATTTTAATAGGATCGAAATGTTTTTTTTATCAGACTTCCTAGTTGGATCGCAGAATGTGGTAAAATTACTCTTGCTCTACTTTCCACATTACAATTAGTAGAATTTATGACGGACTTCAACTCTGACGCTTGTCCCCCCTTGATCAATGCAGTATGGCTCTCAATAATAATAATTTGACAATCGCTGAAGGCTGAAGGCGCCTGTTCAATATATCCGCAGGTAGATTCCTGCTCCTTCATTTTATTATATAAATTATAGATATAATAAAAATCCAAAATTATCATCATAATATTTATTCTAACAGCCCGATAGGGGGTATAAAAAATGAGTCCGAAAAAGAATCCCAAGAAATCTCAACCTAAAGCTGATAGGGATGCTGAAGGAAAGCAACATAACAATCCAAACGAGTTATTTCCAGTGGTCGGAATAGGAGCCTCTGCGGGTGGATTGGAAGCCTTTAAGCAATTACTCAGCCATTTGCCGATCGATACGGGCATGGCGTTTGTAATAATTCAGCATATGTTGCCGACTCAGGAAAGTGTGTTGAGTGAGATTCTGGCTCGATCGACCCAGATGCCCGTGCATGAGGTAACAGAGGGGATGCCCATAGGACCGAATCAGGTCTACGTCATCCCCCCCAATGTCAGCATGATCATCGATCGAGGGGTGCTGAAGCTAACGCCTCGCGGCAGAACAAAGGGGGTATTTATGTCCGTCGATACTTTTCTGGTTTCCCTCGCCGCAGAACGGGGGAACCAAGCCATCGGCGTCGTTTTGTCCGGGGGCGACGGCGATGGTGCCCAAGGATTAAAAGCGATTAAGGCTGCAGGCGGTATTACTTTTGCCCAATGTGAAGGATCGGCACAAGTCAGCAGTATGCCGAACACTGCGGTGGCTACGGGTCAGGTAGACTTTATATTTCCACCGGATAAAATTGCCGAGAAAATAGCAGACCTCAGCCGTCATCCCTACATTGCCGATCGGCCTGCGACAGAATCGAC
Source organism: Microcoleus sp. AT9b-C3 (assembly GCF_036705485.1). Classification (NCBI taxonomy): domain Bacteria; kingdom Bacillati; phylum Cyanobacteriota; class Cyanophyceae; order Oscillatoriales; family Microcoleaceae; genus Microcoleus; species Microcoleus sp. AT9b-C3. The sequence goes on from NZ_JAUBUR010000012.1 coordinate 3,963, forward strand.
CACCAGCGAAGAAGATACGAGGGAAAATAAAGATGCGATCGCCACAATATACTCTTTGCTGCGCGCCGCTACAGGAGTTGATTTTACTCACTACAAACAAACCACCTTGAAGCGGCGGATGCAGCGGCGGATGTTGCTGTACAAGCTGGAACGGATCGAGGATTATGCCGCATATCTCCAAAACACCCCGACAGAAGTAACGGCGCTTTATCACGATATCTTCATTCATGTCACTAGCTTTTTCCGTGACCCCGAAAGTTTTGAGGGTTTAAGCAGCAAAATTTTTCCCGAAATCGTTAAAGATAAATCGTCGAAAATACCGATCCGAATTTGGGTGGCAGGCTGTTCAACCGGGGAAGAAGCTTACTCGATCGCCATCTGCTTGTTAGAGTTTTTAGCAGATCGAGGTACCGATCTGCCGATTCAGATTTATGCCACAGACATCAGCGAAAATGCGATCGCCCATGCGCGCCGAGGCCTTTATACGCAAGCCCAAGTCGCGGATATTTCACCCCAACGCCTGCATCGGTTCTTTGTGCAAGTCGAAGGCGGATACCAAATCGCTCAGTCGGTGCGCGAAGTCTGCGTCTTTGCTAAACAAAACCTGATCGGCGATCCGCCGTTTTCCCGGATGGATTTGATCACCTGTCGGAACGTGCTGATCTATCTGGGCCCGCCTTTGCAGAAAAAGCTGCTGCCAATTTTCCACTATGGGCTTCGGCCCACGGGCTTTTTGCTGTTAGGCACTTCGGAAACGGTTGGTGACTTTTCAGAATTGTTTACGCTATTAGACAAAAAGAACAAAATTTATACTAAAAAACCGCTGTCGCATTGGCTAAGCATGGATTTAACTGCTAGCAACTATCCTGCGACACTCCTCAACCCACCGCTGGCGACGGAAAGCTTAAACGAAATCGAAATCGAGAAACAGGCCGATCGCATTGTTTTAAATCACTATGCGCCTGTCGGCGTCGTAATTAACACAGCCAGGGAGATTCTGCAATTTCGAGGACAGACGAATGCCTACCTAGAACCGTCTCCCGGTAGGGCTAGCTTGAATTTGCTGAGAATGGCAAAAGAAGGATTGCGCGTCGAACTCCGCAGTGCAATTGAACAGGCCTCCCAGCAGCAGTTGCCGATCGCGCGCGAAGGCTTGCAAATTAGAGAAAAGGATCGCATCCGCCTCGTGAAAATTAATGTGATTCCATTCCCAACAGGCGCTGTACCAAAAAACTATTTTTTAGTTTTGTTTCAAGACGAGCCGCCGATTCCTGTAATGCCTGCCCCTGTAAACGCTCGTAGAGTCAACTCCGATGCTTTAGAGGGTGAAAGTTTGGAGATTGCGAGGCTGGTAGAAGAACTAAAAATTACAAAAGACCACCTGCAATCGATCGTCCAAGAACATCAAGCCGCTAACCAAGATTTGAGAGCCGCCAACGAGGAGATTTTGTCGAACAACGAAGAGTTGCAAAGTACAAATGAGGAACTCGAAACCGCAAAAGAAGAGATTCAGGCAACCAATGAAGAACTGAACACAATTAATGACGAATTGCAGCGGCGCAATGTTGAATCAACTCAGGTGAGTAACGATTTACAGAATCTGCTCAGCACCATCAATATTCCGATTCTGATGGTGGGAGGCGACCTGCAAATCCGCCGGTTTACTCCCGCAATCGAAAGCATCTTCAACTTGATTTCTAGCGATGTCGGACGCTGTTTGAGCGACATCACTCACAAGTTGATAGTGCCGGAGTTAGAGCAAATGATTGTAGAGGTGATCCGCACCCTCAATTTGAAAGTTCAGGAGGTTCAAGATCGAGAGGGTCATTGGTACGATCTGCATATTCGACCCTATCGGACGATCGACCACAAGATTGATGGGGCTGTAGTGATGTTGATGGATATCCACGAGCTTAAAGTCAGCGCCCAGCAGTTGACGGAAGCGAAAAACTACGCCGAAACAATCGTGGAAACCGTGCGGGAACCGTTGCTAGTGTTAGATCTCGATCTGCGGGCGATCACCGCCAACCGTTCTTTCTACGAGACGTTTCAGGTGCTGCCGATCCACACTGAGAACTACTCGCTCTTCGATCTCGGTAACAGACAGTGGAATATTCCCAAGTTGCGATCGCTCTTAGAAGAAATTCTGGAAGGAAAGCCCGAGTTTCAAGATTTTGAGGTCGAGCATGACTTTGAGCATATCGGGCATAAAATAATGCTGCTCAATGGCCGCAAAATGCCTCCCATCGGCGATACACAGATGATTCTGTTGGCGATCGAGGATATTACGGAGCAAAAACAGTTAGAGACAGAACGCAACCTTCGGATTCAAGAACAATCGGCTCGTGCGGCTGCTGAGGATGCCAACCGCATCAAAGATGAGTTTTTGTCCGTCCTCTCTCACGAACTGCGGACGCCGCTCAATGCGATGATTGGCTGGGCACAGTTGCTGCGCGTGAAAAAATTTGACCAGGCTAAAACTGAGGAGGCGCTAAAAACGATCGAGCGCGCTGCCAAAGCACAAAACCAGCTCATCGATGACATATTAGACGTTTCGCGAATTACCACAGGTCAGTTTCGGCTCAATGCTTCTGAAATTGAGCTGAATCCACTGGTTGAAAATGCGATCAAGGTGGTTCGTTTGGCAGCCGAAGCCAAAAATCTTCAAATGGAATCCAGGCTAACTCCTTTAAAACTAAACGTATTGGGCGATCCAAACCGTTTACAACAGGTAGTGTGGAATCTACTTTCAAACGCGATTAAATTCACCCCAGCCGGAGGAAGAATTGAAGTCGCATTAGACTACATTGATGGCATGGCTCAAATCCAAGTTAGCGATACTGGTAAGGGCATTCACCCTAATTTTCTCCCCTATGTGTTCGAGCGCTTCCGTCAGGCCGATAGTAGTTTCTCTCGCAGAGAGGCTGGATTGGGGCTAGGACTCTCGATCGTCCGTCATTTAGTAGAACTCCACGGCGGTACTGTTAGTGCAGAAAGTTCAGGTGAGGGACAAGGAGCAACGTTTACCGTGAGGTTGCCGGTACGAACAGATCTCCCATGATTGTTGAGGGTTGACTGTTGAGGTTTGATTGTGATATCAATTCCGGTAGCATCGGAATAGTAAAATCCAGTCAACAGCGAGGGCCTGAGCGAAGCCGAAGGGTCAACAATTCCCGATGGTACAACCGGAATTGATCTAATTCATCTGCGTTAATCTGTGTTTATCTACCTGTATCTGCGGTGAAAAAAAGAGAATGTATTAACCGCAGATGAGAAGGGATTGACGCTGATTCACGCGCTTGTCGAGAATAGAGATAGGAATAATTCCGATGCTAACAGATTCGATATGAGTCAAAAAAGTGAAAATTGCGCCCTATATTTGTTGGCAGCTTGATTCGACTTTATCAGGACGATGAAGATGGGATTTGATATCATTCCGGCGCAACCGCAATTGATATTATTTCTAATCTTATCTGCTGAGCGGATATCGTTTCCGCTTGCCTCACAATAATAAAATCGAGTCAACAGTCAACAATGATTCCACTGCAACCGGAATCGATATAACTATTTACCCACCTTAACCTGAGCGCCATCCTTAAGAAAACCAGCCCCAGTAACAACCACCCGATCGCCCGCCTTCAAACCCTTTTTAACCACCACCTTAGCAGCAGTCAAATCGCCCACAGCACCCCCGGAAATTTCCCCAAGTTCCACAGGTTGAGCCTGCACCTTGTCCTCGCCGACAAGTTTATAAACAATAGAACTGCCATCAGATTGCGGCACAATAGCTTTAGCAGGCACTTTCAAACCTTGAGCCGTTGCCGTCGAAATGGATGCGCGCAAAAACATTCCCGATCGCAACAACTCGCTTGTCGGCAAATCAATCTTCACCGTAGCTTGCCGATTTTGCGGGTCAACTACCGGCGAAATCTCTCGCACAGTTCCTGACAACTTAATCCGCTTGTCAGAGTCAGAAGTAATTTGCACTGCTGTTCCCGGCTGCACTTGCGAAACCTGAGTTTCCGGTACTTTCAATTGCAGTTCCAACTTGTTGCCGCGAATAATCGAAAAGAGTTTTTGATTTCCCGAAGAAACATCACCAACTCGACCAATTCTTTCAGCTACAATGCCACTATCCGGCGCTCGAACAATTGTTTGTTCTAGTTGAGTTTGTAACTGTTTGACTTGGGCATCATTGCTGCGGACAGTTGCTGCGTTATTTCCGACATTTGCTCTGGCACTGCTGACACTCGCTCCGGCCGTATTCACTTTAGCACGAGCGCTGCTGAGAGCCGCTCTAGCTGTACTGATATTAGCTTCTGCAGTAGCTACTTTAGCAATAGCCGATCGCACTTCTTCCGCTGCTTTATTTTGTTCTTCCAAAGCTGTATTCAAGTCAGCTTTAGCTTTGTTCAAGTCTTGAACAGCAGTCTGCCGCTCTGTCTTGCGTCTTTCTAAATCTTGCCGACTAATTACTCCCTGAGAGGCCAAATCTTGGGTGCGATTTACTTCTCTTTGAGCTTGATCTAATTTAGCCTGAGCAGAGGCAATGCCTGCTTTAGCTTGAGTGACACCGGCTTTAGCTTGTTCCACACCGGCTCTTGCCTGCCCGACACCTGTTTTGGCTTGTGCTGCGTCAGCGATGGCTTTTTCAACGCCAGCTTGGGCTTGAGCAACGCCGGCTTGTGCTTCTTGTTGGGCTGACTGAGCTTGCTGTACCTGAGCTTCGGCTTGTTCTACCGTAGAATTCGCCGATTGTACTCCCGCCAGCGCTTCGGCAATTTGCGATCGTAGCACCGAATCGTCCAAAACTGCCATCGTCTGACCTTTTTCTACCACATCTCCTTCATTCACCAACACCTGCTTGATTTGCAAACCGTTGGCCTGTGGCAGCACCGGCAGTAAGTCATAGGCTGCCACGGTGCCCGTCGCTTCCAGAGTTTCACCCACCTGGGCAGATTCCACAGACGCCACTGTCACCGTCGGAAGCGTCGCCTGCTGGTTTACCGATGATGGAATTGGAGCTGCCGGAGGTGAACTCTGCTTGCCCCCAGTCAAGTTTACTGCTAGCAGCGTTGCAGCCACGCCAACCCCTGCGCCCGCCAACAAGGCCGGCCACCTGATTTCTTTGCGCGGCCCAACTTCAGTTACTTCTGGTTCCCAAACCTGTTCCTCCTCGATTTCTGGAACTTCCAGCGCAACTTCTCGTTCATCTTCCTCGGCGGAGAATTGCCAGCGAGAGTTGTCTGAGACTTCACTTTCAGCTACATCCACTGCTGATTTCCTGTCGCGCCCGCTCTCCACGGGGGGAAGGGGTTGCTTTTCTTCGGCTTCTGAAAAAACTTGATTAGTCACGGTAGTTCCTCTCGCCAGTATGAGCCTTTCCTTTTTTTTATATTGTAAAGAAAGATTACGATATTATTTAGTTCATTTTAGCGGAGGGCATCTGGAGTAGCGCTTCCTCCTTTTGGGTGAGTGTTGCGCCACTTTACCCTACAATGGCAATTTTGATTAAATATTGATCGAAGTTTGTTCGATCGACATTTAATTTGATCGGTCTGTGGGGCATACTGAATATTAGCGTGATTGGCGATCGTGGAGTCGATCGGGCTAGCATTGTCTCTCCCCAAGTCGCTTGGCCGTCACCTATCTATCAATGCTCAGAAAAATCAGTCTAATCTTGAACTGATTATTCCTAATCTATATTCTCATGTGTTTACTGTATAATACGGCACATCTCTTGAAAAACTTGTGCGACTTTATTTAAAAAAATCAAAATGAATAGTCTCTTTTCTCCCCTCCAACAGTTTCTAATTACTTGGCTGCTAGTGCTAGTAACGGGGTGGTTTACCCTAACTGCTGTCAGTTATGTTGGGGAACTGGTGAGCATTTTAGTCACCGCCGGACTCGTGGCATTTTTATTAAATTATGCAGTAAAAAGACTGCAAGTATTTTTGCCCCGGGGAGTAGCTGCAGGGCTGGTTTATTTAACTGCGGGTGTGATAGTAGTAGTAATCGGTTTAACTATTGTGCCGCCCGTGTTGGGCCAAGCGAGCCAGTTGGGGGTGAGGTTCCCGGAATTGCTGGAGTCGGGGCGGCAGCAGTTAGGTGAATTTCAAGCCTGGAGTGCCGAGCGCAATTTACCGTTTGACGTGCAAATATTAGAGCAGCAACTGTCAGCTAGAGTCCAGGGACAAGTCCAGGCGATCGCCGGTACGGGTTTAGGCTTAGTTGTAGGTACTGTTAACTGGTTTGTGGACTTAATTTTTATTGTGGTGATTTCCTTTTATATGCTCCTCGACGGGAAAAGAGTGTGGCAGGGTTTGACCAGCATTTTTTCCCCAGACATTCGCTATGTTTTAACAGAGACTTTGGAGAGAAACCTCCAGCGATTTGTATCGGGACAGTTATTGCTGGGACTATTTATGGCCATCTCGCTGAGTCTGGCTTTTTGGTGGCTGCAAGTGCCGTTTTTTCTGTTGTTTGCCGTGTTTATAGGATTGACGGAAATAATTCCGTTTATTGGAGCCACTTTGGGAATTGGAACTGTTAGTATAATTGTAGCCTTTATTGATTGGTGGCTGGCGCTGCAAGTGTTGGTAGTGGCGATCGGTCTCCAGCAAATCAAGGATAATTTAGTAGCTCCCCGAATCATGGGCAATCTCACAGGATTGAGTCCGGTAATTATTTTTACAGCTTTGCTTTTAGGAGGTAGAGTGGGAGGATTGTTGGGAGTTATCCTGGCAATTCCGCTCACTGGGGTGGTAAAAAGTATAGTAGAAATTGTACTCAATCCCAAATTGCCGCCCCAAACAGGCTCGTTTTTCTACAATCCCTTTAGCGGCGAGGAGTTGGGGAAAATACCAGAAGAGGAAACTAGAATAATCTTGGTCGGAGATGAACAAAAGTAGTCTAATTTTTGTAGTAAGTAATATCAATTCCGGTTGCACCGGAATTATTGTTGACTGTTGACTGTTGACTGTTGACTGTTGACTGGGGGTCGAAAAACTGAATGGTTGAGTGTTAACTGTTGACTAGATTTTATTATTCCGATGCAACCGGAAACGATATAATTCAGTTAGGAAAACTTTTATAAGTCAGAAATTAACTTTTGGCGGCTGAGCCCATTAAGAAAAAACTAAAGTCTCTAGCAAGAACTTTAGTCTTGATTACTAACCCACTGAAAATCTCAAACCTAAAAACTTATGAAATGGTGGCAAAATCTTAGAAAAAATCCTCTAGCTCGGTTGGGAGCCGTGCTACTGTTAATCTTTTATACAGTCGCACTTTTGGCCGAATTTGTGGCACCTTACGACCCCTACGACTCTCAATTAAACGGTTCCTTACTGCCGCCGACTCAAATTTATTTAAGCACCCCAGACGGGCGATTTATCGGGCCCCACGTTTATCCGACTACTCAGGGCCCGGTGGATGCGAATACGGGCGCTCGCGAGGTAATTGTAGACTGGCAAAAACCCTCTGTTCTCGGTTTGTTTGTCAAAGGTTCCCCCTATAAATTTTTAGGAATTTTGCCTTTGGAAAGGCACTTGTTTGGCACTACAGGAGAAGGTCAAATTAATCTTTTAGGCACGGATGAACAAGCTCGCGATCAATTCACTCGCCTAGTACACGGCAGCCGAATTAGCCTCAGCATCGGTTTAGTAGGAATAGCCATTTCTTTTCCCTTGGGATTGTTTATCGGAGGCATATCCGGTTATTTTGGCAGTTGGATTGACAGTATTTTAATGCGCTTCGCCGAAGTATTGATGACGATTCCCGGTCTTTATTTATTAGTAGCGCTAGCAGCAGTATTGCCACCGGGGTTGACAAGTGCTCAGCGATTTATGTTGATTGTGCTGATTACTTCATTTATCAGTTGGGCGGGTTTAGCGCGGGTGATTCGCGGTCAGGTACTGTCAATTAAACAACGAGAATTCGTGCAAGCGGCGCGGGCAATGGGCGCCAATCCAATTTATATTATTGTCCGCCACGTTTTGCCACAAACTGCAACTTATGTAATTATTTCTGCTACTTTGGCTGTTCCGGGTTTTATTGTGGCGGAGTCGGTTTTGAGTTTAATTGGTTTGGGAATTCAACAGCCAGATCCTTCTTGGGGAAATTTGCTATCTCTGTCTACTAATGCTTCAATTTTAGTGTTGCAGCCTTGGTTGGTTTGGCCTCCGGCGATACTGATTATTTTGACTGTTTTGGCGTTTAATTTATTGGGGGATGGGTTGCGGGATGCTCTCGATCCGAGAAGCATTCAAAGGTAATTGGGAGTGAGTAATTTCTAGTTTGCAGGCCGAGCAGGTGTAACAGTTACGCCCCCTAATTGGGCGGATTAACAGGTAAGCAAATGGTAAAAGTAGAACCAACACCCTCCTGACTTTTTACGGAAATATTGCCGCCCATCATGAGGCAAAAACGCTGGCTGATTGCTAGTCCCAAACCGGTGCCACCGTACTTGCGGGTGGTGGAAGCGTCTGCTTGGGTAAAGGGTTGGAAAATGTGCTGCAACTGGTCGGGAGTCATCCCAATTCCTGTATCTGTACAATTAACAACTAAAAATTCTTTACTAGCAATTGAAGATTGAGAACTTGCCGCCGGTTCAGAAGTGTTTTCTTGTTTGGCTTCGCTGCTGTCGCCCGAAATTTTTTCTCGGCTGGCTGTGAGGGTAATTGTACCGTTGTGAGTGAATTTGGCGGCATTGCTCAGCAAATTTAATAAAATCTGCTGCACTTTGGTAATGTCACCGTGCATAGTGCCGATATTCGTAATTTGATGCAGGTTTAGAGTGTTGCCGTTTTTCTCAATTAGCGGCGCGGCGGTGGAGGCGACATCTTCAATCAAGGCGGCGATGTCGAAGGTTTCTAAGTAAAGATCCATGCGGCCGGCTTCGATTTTAGAAATGTCGAGAATGTCGTTAATTAGGGATAGCAAGTGTCTGCCGGAAGTGCGAATTTTGTCTAAATCTGGGGTGAGTTCATCGTAACCCAATTCTGCGGTTTCTTCTTGGAGCATTTCGCTGTAGCCGATGATGGCATTCAGAGGTGTTCGCAGTTCGTGGCTCATGTTTGCCAAAAATGCGCTTTTTGCGGTGGAAGCTGCTTCGGCTGCTTCTAGGGCGAGTTGCAAGGCGGATTCAAAGACTTTTCGATCGCTAATATCCTCGACGCTGCCTTCATAGTAAAGTACCTCGCCGTTGGCGTCGCACACTGCACGGGCGCTTTCGGAAATCCAAATTACGCTGCCGTCAACGCGGTAAACTTGTGACTCAAACCCCGAAACTTCTCCGAATTCTTCCATCACCCGCATAAACTTTTCGCCCTGCTGAGGAGTGACGTAAGCTTGCTGCCTGATGTTGGTGAGATTTGATGTTAGTTCTTCGGGAGTGGCGTAGCCGTAGATGCGGGCTAAAGCTGGATTTACGCTCAAGAAGTGGCCTTCGGGGGTTCTTTGAAAAATGCCTTCGACGGCATTTTCAAAGATGCTGCGATATTTTTGTTCTGCTTGACGCAAAGCGCTTTGTGTACGATCGCGCTCGCTGGCTTCGATCGCCAATGATACCAAATCTGCCAGGGAAGCAGCAAAATTTTGTTCTTCTAATGTCCAGTTGCGAGGAGTTCCCACTTGCTCGATACAGATGACTCCAACTGTTTGTCCTCCCAGCCGCACCGGCGCATCTAAGGTTGATGTAGTACCCACTTGTGAAAAGTAAGATTGGGCAAATTCTCTGGTTCTAACATCTGAGAGAGCGTCATCGGCTGCGATCGTCCGGTGTTCTTCCAAAGCTTGAAAATAAGCTGGATAGTCTGCTGCTGCGAGTTCATTACCTTGGGAATGCTGCGGGTTGCTGCGGTAAAACTGGTCGAGACATTGCAGTTTCGATCGGCTTTCATTGTACAACCATGCTCCGGCTCGTTCTGCATCTAGGGTATGAGCGGCCGCTTCGGTGATTTGCCTCAAAGCTACTTGCAAATCGCCTCGATACAGCGCTTTATTTCTTGCCAGTTCTACCAAAACCGTATTTTGTTTGAGCAATTGTTTTTGCCTTTGGCGTCGCGCCGATTCGGCTCGCTTCTGTTCGGTAATGTCGCGGGCCACCCAAATTACGGATTCTTCTGAAAGCGGTGAAATGCTGGCGGCAAAACAAACTTCGCGGTTGTCAATGGTTAAATCGTACTCGATGCTGACAGTTTGCTGAGTATCTAAAGCTGCTCGGATGTGGTTGATAAAATTGTCGGCTGTAGCTTGCGGAAACACATCTTTGAGTGTTTTGCCAACTAATTCTTCGGCTGGTTTGTAGAGCAGAGAAATATTTGTAGGCGCGATTTTTAAGTAGCGACCAGTGGAGTCCACAACTATAATTAATTCGTTCATGGCTGCAAACAAAGCCCGCAATTCTGCTTCGGCGGCTTCGAGTTCGGCAGTCCGCTCTGCTACTCGCTGTTCTAAACTAGAGTTGGTTTGTTCTAGGGCAATAAAAGACGATCGCAATTGTCGGGCCATTTGGTTGAAAGACTGAGCTAGAAAGCCGAGTTCTTTGACGCCTTGAACTTCGACTTCGCCGTCTAATTCTGCGGAGGTGAAGTCGGATGACTCAGACATTTTTGTTAAAGCTTTGGAAGCTTCCAGCAATCGGGTAATCGGTTTGACAACCCAGCGAGAGGTAAATATTCCGAGTGCGATCGCCACTACGAAGGCAAAAAAGCACAATAAGATAGTTGTGCGAGTGTTGGCGTTAATTTGCTCCATAAAGTCTGCTTCCGGGATTGCGACTACAATCAGCCAATCGAGGCCGCGGCCGTCTTGCAGGGGAGCAACGGTAATAAATTGACGTTTGCCGTCTATCTCGAAGGTAAACTGTCCTTGGCTGTCAATTTTTTCAAAACTACCAAATCGTTGTTGCAAGTATGTGGAAGACGATCGAATTAGCAAATTTTTGCTCTGTGTCGCCAACAGCCGTTTTTGTCCGTCTTTGTCCTTGACAAAGGGCAATTCGTCTGTGGAACTGGCGACTATTTCCCCGCTGCGTTCGAGCGCGAAAACTTGTCCCGACGGGCTAATTTTGATGCTTTTAAGAAAATCGCTGATTTGAGAAAGAGTCAGGTCAATTGCCAGTACCCCCTGCAGGTTTCCTGTTTGGCTGTAGATGGGCATCACCGGCGTAATGCCGAGCACTGGCGATGCTGCGAAGACGTAGATGGGAGACCAAGTGCCTTTTCCTGACAGTTTGGCAGCTTGGTACCACGGTCTAGTACGGGGGTCATAGGGGACGGTTTTGATTAGCTCAGTGCGATTTCCTTGGCTATCTAGGCGATAAATTTGGCGGTTTGGAGCCGTTGATTCGTCTCTGATGTATACTAAGTGTTCTGCTTCTCGCTTGAGCAAGAGGAATCTGCCCTGTTCGTCGCCGTAGTAGATGGTTGTATTTCGATCGCTCAGCTTAGTCTGGTTCCACAAATAGCGCTCTAAGTTGGGGAAGTCTTGCGGATCTAAGTTGCCAGAGGCGATCGCAGCAGTATTCATTTGCAGGAATAAATGAGACACATCCCCAAAACTGCGGAAATTTTCTTTCGTCCTGGCCGCAACTTCCAAGCTTAACCTACTAGCAAGGTCATTGACAGCTTTCTGGCCGTTGCGAAACGAAAGCCATCCAGTCACGCCGACTGCTACGGAGATTTGCACCACCAGCGGTATCAACAAAACTAGGCTTAGTGACATCTTGGGCGAGCTTTTCATCACACAACTGCTCAGACTTTTCAATAACATAAATATTTTGACACCTACCGAGTTTGCCGCTCGTTTGTCGTTTAAAAGATTCTCTACATATAAGTTACAAAATTGTACAGCAATAGTGAAGTGCAGCGACCAGCAGCTCAAAACGGGGCTGAGGTTTCCACGGCTACTATAAAAACTTGTAATATTAATCATGCCACTACTTGCCTGAATGTGGCGATCGCTCTAGGGACTCCCGGTCAAAAAGTCACACTCCATAAAAAAAGCTACTTTAGGCCTGTGATCCATACTCTGACTGTCATCAGTCATTGCCAATTATTCAATTTTTTAATCTAAACTTTTAAATCTAAAGGATCTCACTTTCTCCGGGTAGGCATTGTCTTGCTTACGCCTAGTTAATAAAAATTTGATTTGATTTTTTTATACAGTGCCCGGACAAATGTAAATTCTGTGACAATCGGGTGTTAAAAAATTTGCTATTAATAAGATAAGCCGCCAAAATCCCTTAGCGTAGCGGGGCGTAAGCCATCGAGTACCAAGAGGATAATTGAAGCATCTGGATTCCATCAAAAGCAGCAAATTAAAGCGTTTTTTGCCTTTTTGGACGCTCGATGTATTGGCAAAATAATACTTCTGGAGGATGACATGAACTATACATTTGAAATCCTGGGCGTATCTCCAACTTTAACATTTTTTAACCAGCAGCAGGAATTGCTGCAACAACAGCAGCCGTCCGGTGTAGAATACTTGGCAAACCGAAAGTGTACTCTCGATGCGTTTGTGGCATCCGTAGAGACAGTTTCTCCTAACCGCGGCTGGGATGTCGATCGAGTTGTAGACACCGTGATTAGTTTCTGGATGAACAACTCCGATAGCATCCAGTATTGGAGACACAGGCTGCAGGATGCCGGCAGCGAAAACTTGTTAGTAGCCAGAGTAGGCGATATCAAGTCTTTGCAAGCCGCCTTTGAATCACTGCTTGGCGAATAGGAAAATCGCCAATTGCGAAAAAGTCGATCGACTTTTTCGCAAAAATCAACTCAACAGTCTATTAGCAATGCTCAATTTCCCTGATTCACGACAAGGAAGTCGCAGATATAAAATATCTGTTTCTTCCAGCTTCTATGTTCCATCTGCCTGATGTATTCAACATCTGGCTAATGATTAATGACTTCGCAATTGGCAATTCCCAAATATTATGTCTCGTTCCAAAGCCCTGCAATCTTATATTTTTGTCCGCTTGCTCCTCGCACCGCTAATGTTGTGGACAATCACCACAGCAGTATTTTTATTGTTGCGGGCCACTCCGGGCGACCCCATAGATGCCATTCTCGGCTCACGAGCTCCCGCAGCCGCCAAAGAAGCAATGCGAACCCAACTCGGCCTCGACGCACCCCTGTGGCAGCAATATCTTAAATACATCAAAGACTTGTTGAGCTTCGACTTAGGAACCTCCATCACCACTCGCGGACAAACCGTATGGCAAATAATTGGAGATTATTTCCCCGCTACAGTGGAATTAGCAGTTTGTAGCATGGCCATAGCTTTAATTGTCGGCATCAGTATCGGTTCCCTGGCAGCATCTCGCCCCAACACTATTTTCGATGCTGCAGGCCGTTTGTTTGGCATTATCACTTACTCGCTGCCGGCTTTTTGGGCTGGCATGGTTTTGCAGTTGATTTTCGCAGTGCAGTTGGGATGGTTTCCTTTGGGAACTCGCTTTCCCGTGACATTCCCCGCCCCCGAAGGCTACACAGGACTCTACACGATTGACAGTCTCCTGAGTGCTAACCCTGGTCAGTTTCTCACATCTTTGCATTATTTGGCACTTCCGAGTTTGACCTTGGGCATTCTTTTGAGCGGCATTTTCGAGCGCATTGTCCGAGTGAATCTCAAGCAAACTTTGCAAGCAGATTATGTCGAAGCAGCTAGAGCTAGAGGCATTCCAGAATTCCAGATTTTATGGGCTCACGCTCTGAAAAATGCACTAATTCCGGTGATTACTGTCTTAGGATTGACTTTTGCTGCACTGTTGGGCGGTGCTATTTTAACAGAGGTTACTTTTTCTTGGCCGGGGTTGGCAAATCGCCTTTACGAAGCGATTAGCTTGCGGGATTATCCCACTGTTCAAGGTATTGTGGTGTTTTTTGCGGCAATTGTTGTAATTGCCAGCATTGTAATTGATATTTTGAATGCTTACGTTGACCCGCGAATTCGGTATTAAAGGAAGTTAGTTGTTATATGATATCCGGTCGCTCGACCGGACATCATACAGCGTATCCGCTTCTTCCTTACTGTGCCAAACTCTTGGTTTAAGTAGTTGAAAATCTACCTAGATATGAATTTAAGAAAAAACGGCTAAAATCAACTAAAACAAGACCAGAAACTTTTGCTATATAAGAATTTGTGCCATTATTTTTAGATAAATTAGTACAGTAAGTAAAGAAGAGGCAGTATGATGTACAGTGCGCGCCTTACCACTACAGATGGTGTCAAAATAGAGGCGTTGCTTAATCAGGGTATGAAAAAAATAACTTGAAAACCCCGAAGTTTTGTGGATACTGGTTTCTCTGACTTGCATATTTAGCCCTTCATACCCTAAATCAGCAACGCCAAAATAGATTCCTTGCGTCCAAGACTGTATCCGTTGTACCCCAGAATTCAAAACATCTGTGGCTTGACAACGTAAAACTCGTGTAATATACTGTAATTGATTGTAGTCTATCAATTATTACTGCCATGAAGCTAACTGCTGGTTGCTAACCCATCCCGATCGATTTCCAACGCTCTGTGCTTTAAACACTACGAAAGCCAGAGATTTGAATTGGGTAGCGACCTCTCGATCGTACTGCGATCGAGCGTCCAGCACTACGAGGACGGCTCAGCAAACCCACATGAAGCAGAAATATGCAAAAGAAAGCAATTCTCAACGCAGCTAATTTGACCTGCGAAGTCGCACCCACACGGACTTTGTTCGCAGATATCACTGTTGCGATTCATGAAGGCTCGCGCATTGGCTTAGTCGGTCGCAACGGCAGCGGTAAATCGACCTTGCTCAAGCTACTTGCCGGACAACTAATCCCGCAGATTGGCACAGTCGCGAGGACAGGTAGTGTTTACTATCTGCCTCAAGTCAGTACCCTGAATCTGTCTGCATCGAATGAATTGGTACTGGACTGGATCGCTTCTCATTCGGATGACTGGTGGACGGTGACGACGTTGCTAGAGGAGAAGTTTACCTCGGAAGTCTCGCTATCTCAGCGTCTGGGCACAGTTAGCGGCGGAGAACTGACGAAACTTTGGTTGGCGATCGCTCTATCGAAGCAGCCTGATATTCTGTTGTTAGATGAGCCAACAAATCATTTAGACCTGTTAACCCTGGAACAGTTGCAGACAGCACTGCAAGAATTTTCTGGTGCTTTCGTTATTGTCTCGCACAAGCCGTTTTTTCTCGATCGCACCGTCGATACGATTTGGGAATTAACGCCAGCGGAGTTAAAGGTTTACGGTGGCAACTACTCCTTCTATCGATCGCAAAAAGAAATCGAACATCAAGCCGCATTACGCGCCCACGAAGTAGCGCGAAAAGAACTAAAGCGAGCGAAAACATCAGCGTCTCACGAACAAGAACGAGCCGCTAAATCTCGCCGCCTAGGTCGCAAACGTGCCGATAGCATTCCGAGCGGTGCGTGGAAGCGACAAGCTGAAGTAATGGCAGGAAGTGCTAAGAAAAAACATGAATTCGCCGTACAAAAAGCAACTAATCAAGTTACCGCAACCAAAATCAGAACGACGAAAACAACCCGGCTTAAATTAGAAGAATGCAGTCAAAAAAACAAAAATTTAATCGATATCCAAGGTGCTGATTTGAGATTAGGAGAGCGCCGATTAATCAAAAACATTCAGCTTCATGTATCGTCAGGCTCGCGCATTGCTATTGCTGGAAAGAACGGTTCAGGAAAATCCTGTTTAGCTCAAGCCATTCTAGGAATGGAGCGAACTCCAGCAATTTTAGAAGCAGGTGAAATTGCCATAAAATCTTCCATAAAAGGGGTATATCTCGATCAAAGCTATGAAATGGTCGATCGCTCTCGGACAGTCCTCGAAAATATGCAAATGGCAAACCCAAACTTAGACTATGAATTGCTGCGACAGCAATTAGGAAATTTTCTATTTTTTAATGATGAGGTGAACAAGCCTGCATCTGCCTTAAGTGGCGGTGAGTTAGCGAGATTAGGGCTGGCTGCGATCGGCATTTCTCAAATTGATTGGCTCATTTTAGATGAACCAACAAATAATTTGGATTTGGAAACAGTGAATCAAATTGTTGATGGAGTCAATGAGTTTCAGAGCGCCCTCTGGGTCATTTCCCACGACCTCGACTTTCTCAGCCGCATTGGAATCACACAAGCCTACCAACTCCACAACGGCCAACTTCAGCCGCTGATCCATCAACCGCATGAGTTGGAACGTTATCATCAGGAATTACTTGAGATGCAAATGTCTTAATTCTGAAGCTCAGTGGCGCAGCCTACATCAGCAGGAGTAGCAAAAGCTCCTATTTTGGGAAGAAGACAATTTCTAGTTTCTGGGCAATACTGGATCAAACACAGTTCAACATTTGAGGAAACGCTGATGAGATTATTGCGAACAATCGCCGCTCTATCGGCGGCATTGACCCCACTGATGCCTGAAGCTGCCTTTAGCCGTCCCATGCCGGGAACAGCCGATTTTCCCAGAGCCTCAAACCCCGATGTAAATGTGCCGGTTTGCTTCATCGAAACTCGCGGCGGCACAACTTTTGATTTAGGCAGCTTGTGCGGCACCAACGCTGATCCCCAAAACACTGCTCCGGTTGCGGCGGGCAATCCCGCCAATGCTCCTGCAAATAACCCCAATGGGGCTGCTCCGCCTCCTCCGCCGAACCCCAACGCCATCACCAGAGATGCTGCAGGCACGCCGATAACTACTCCAACAGGCACGGCCAATCCCAACAATCAGAATAATCAGAATCCGGGAACAGCGCCCAATACCAATCAGAATAATCAGAATCCGGGAACAGCGCCCAATACCAATCCCAACAATGTCAATCCGGGAACTTCGCCCGCAGGTACTCCCAATAATGCCAATCCGGGAAGTTCACCGAGTACCAATCCCAATAATCTCAATCCGGGAAGTGCGCCCTATATCACTCCCAATAATCCCAATCTGGGAACTTCACCGAATACCAATCAGAATAATCTCAATCCGGGAACTTCACCGAGTACCGGCCCCAATAACAGTGCGTCTCCCACGGGTGGAACTGCTGGCGACAGCAACAGCGATTTAGTTCCCAATCGCAATCTCAATCTTCCCAGAGTACCGCCGAGTTCCTTTGGCCCTGGAGGTGTTGCACCGACTAGAGATGCGATTGATGGCCCCCGCCAGTAATCGGGGAAGTGTCAGAACTTTCATCACAGAAACCGGGTTTCTTTGAAACCGTCTCTTTTTTAGGGATTGTTCACCCGCGAGAAAGCCGGAATATTTATTTGCCTGCATAATATTGATGTCAGGTGCGATCGGCATATTTTGTAGCAGAGTAGCCAAATAAAAGTTAAGCTAAGAACTTGTAGACGCTATTAGCCAAGCACTCTTTCAAAACTGGACAACCAGGTTGAAGCAGTGAGAAATAGCTAGCTTTAATCCGTAACAGGATTAGTTATCAGCACAGGTTAAAATTATTCCCAGCCGGGTGCTCGCCAGCTCCAAGTTCTCAAGCTAAACCATTCAACAGGCATATTTTTGTTAAGCCAGTGTGGTTTGGAAAGTATCGGCTGATAACATTAGCTAGATAAAATTAACCCGATTATTCGGAGGCTCTTCATGAGCAAAATATTTGTTTTAATAAATTGGAACAAAATTGCTCTAGACCCGATCCTCTGCGTTGGCGTAGCCCCCGTAGGGGCGGGCTTCGCTAACGCACTTGAGGAGGACATCTAGTGTCAAACTTAGTTCAACGCTTAGAAATAACCGCTCATCCGCAACTGGAAAAATCCCTCGGCTATCGAGGAGATAGTCGCTGGGTAGCTTGGCGCTGGGAACCCGACATCGACCAACTTATTTCCAGCGACGGCAAAACAGTCGGCACTGGCAATAATATGGCTTGGCTGGTGTTTTTGCAGCACGATTTAGTCGATCCTGCGCTACAAGAGTACAACCTCGGGGAGGGCGATCGCTACTGGCTGCTTTTAGACACGGAAACTAGAAATCTCTACGTCGGCGAAGGGAAAACAGTTCAAAGTCTGCTCGAACAGCCGGAAAGTTTAGGTTTATTGGCCTGTCTCGATGGCGGGAATGCCGATCGACAAACTGGTGAAACTTGGCAGCAAACCCTATCTCAACTAACAGCCAAACCAGTTGTTCGCCACCTCACAAATGCCCTTCCTTTCGGTATCGCGGCCGCTTTAATAGGTGCTTTAGGCATCGGAACCGGATTGTGGGTAGTGCCAACTGTGCAGCAGAAACTAGCCGAAAAAGCTGCTTTTATTTCCCCAATTAGTTCTGGCGCCAACTGCGGGCTGGGCGGTTCCGACGATTTTTCAGCTTATATCGGTTCCTCAAGCGGAAACAAAGAACTTCATTTAATAGGCGTTTACGAAGCCAATGCGGATCACAAGAAGCGAGATTTATCAAAAAGTGCGATCGAAGTCAAGGTGGAACGCCGAAACAAGCCAATAATTCTGGCACTTTCAGCCTACGAACCGGTGCAATGGAACATTACCGCAGAACCGGGCGCAGTTATCGAAAAAATCATCGTTAACGGATACCACAACCAAACTGTTTCAGGAGTTTCGGGAATTCCAATTGAAGAGCACAGCTACGAAGAAACCGGAGATTCTCTCGGCGACTTTATCTACAAGTGGGATGCTACCGCTGGAAGTACCAATACTTCTTCCCTCGTGACTAAATTGGAACAGGGAAACCGCACCAGTTTAACTTCCTTTCAAGGATGCTACAGAGGTAAGAACTTTAGTATTAATTGAGAGTAGCGACAGAGGCGACAAATTATACGATTTTCGATTTTCGATAGGGAATAACTGATTAGATATGGGTTTGGAACTTGTTACAGTTCCATGCTTTTTTTTACTGGTGTTAAAACCTATCCCCCTAAAATCACAAAACCCGCGCCGGCGGGTTTTTTATTGAGAGTTCAACTTATTGGCACCTCTATGGTATGATATGCGGTGGCGCGATCGCCAATTCCCCATTCTAACAATACTAATATATTTGCTATGAAATACTGGTACGAAACGCTCGCAGTAGCACAGCGAATTTTAATTGAATTGGGGAGGCGGCGGCGCAGCTTAGTCTTGTGGAGTATTTTTCCAGTTTCTATCTTGCTAATTAACGGTTTAATTTTAAAAGAACGCGCTAATCTCAGCACAGCCAAAGCCTTTGAAGTTGCTGCACCTGCAAGCTTAGTAGGAGCGGCTTTATTTTTTAGCTGTCTCGGCGGTAGCGTAGCAACAGTAGTAGCCGAGCGAGAACAGCATACCCTCAAACGCTTGTTTATTTCCCCGCTGAGCGGCACTTCCTACTTTTTAGGAATTTTCCTGGCTCACAGTTGCATCGGCATCGGTCAGGTAATTTTAGTATACACGATCGCCTCTTTTTTAGGAGCACAATTCCAAGGCTCTCTTCTGCTAGGATGTGCGATTATTCTGCTCAGTATTGTATCTTATGTAGGTGTAGGCTTTATTCTCGGCACCCAGTTTGCGAGGCGCACTGAAGATGTCAACTCCCTAGTAGCAGCTTTCGGCGTCCCCTTGTTGATTTTAGGAGGCGCATTTTTGCCGACTTCGCTGTTTCCCCAAAGTCTGCTGGAACTCGCCCAGTACAATCCAATTTATCACATGAACGAAGCGCTGATGGGCGTGTGGGCTGACGGCAAAGATTTGGCTGATATTGCAGAACACTTTTGGTATTTATTCATATTTTCTATTGCCATGATTGCAGGTGGATGGCTTTCTTACCGCAGGATGCTGAGAGTAGAAAGAAGACTTTAAAACTATCTCATTATGTCGTAATTATTCATCTCTCTCTTCTCTTCCTCTGCGCCCTCTGCGCTCTCTGCGGTTTAATCGTTCAGAAACAACCGTAAATATATAAAATAATACGGAGAATTAAAGCAGTGCTGCAAATAGAAAAGCTAAATAAGTCCTATGGCGAGCGCTCAGTGCTTAAAGATTTAACACTGCACATCCAATCTGGAGAAATTTACGGTTTGCTCGGGCCAAACGGGGCGGGCAAAACTACAACTATCAATATTTTATGTAATTTGTTAAATGCCGACAGCGGTCAAGTTTCTATTAATGGCGAACCTGTTTCTGAAGCTACTAAATTATTAATAGGTGTAGCGCCCCAAGAAAATTTGCTTTACAAAAGCCTTAGCTGCGAAGAAAACCTCAACTTTTTTGCTCAAATTTACGGCTTAGAGCGCAAACAGCGCCGCTATCAAGTAAGACACTGTTTGAAAGCAGTAAATTTGACAGATAGAGCTACAAGCCCAGTAGAAACTTTGAGCGGAGGAATGCAGCGCCGTTTGAATATTGCGGTGGCTTTGGTACACCAGCCTAAATTAGTAATTTTAGATGAGCCGACAACAGGTTTAGATATTGAGGCCCGCTATGAAATTTGGGAGTTAATTCAGCGATTGCAATCGGAAGGAATTACAATTCTGCTGACAACTCATTTGTTGGATGAAGCTGAGCGTCTTTGTCAGAAAATCGGGATTCTGAAAAATGGCAGTATTGTAGCTGAAGGTAGTTTAGAAGAGTTGCAAAAACTGATTCCGGCTCAAGAAATTATCGTGGTAAAAACCGACGAAGAAGCTGAAGTCATCGCCCGCGCTAAAAAATACAGTTTCATTCCCCGCCGCTACGGTAGCGATTTAGCTTTTTGGCTGCCGGAACGTTTAGAATTAAAAGAGATTATTTGGCTGTTCGACGGGATTTCTATTGATTCAATCGCTCGGTATCCGGTGCGATTAGAACATATTTATGTCGAAGTGACTAAACAAACTGTATCTTAATCTGCGTCCATCAGCGTACATCCGCCACCATCTGCGCTTCAAAAACCAAAGAAACCGGGTTTTTTGCCATTTTTGCCAACTGTAACGAAGTATCTCGCAAAAACCCGGTTTCTGGCCACCCGTGCGTCGAAGACTAAACTAAATTCATCGGCGTCCATCAGCCTATATCCGCCACCATCTGCGGTTAAAAATTCCAGAGTAATTAACAATGGCGATGTCTAGATTGTAAAAATATCGTCCACCTTAATGCTGTCTGGCAAACAGGGCAAATAAAATTATGTTAAAAAATATACCCTTATACCCACAGCCTCTGAGGGATGTCTAAGTTATGTCCTCATGCCAAAGATCCGACTTTTCCGACTTTACGATCCGACTTTTCCGACTTTACACAGGCAGAAGCCCGAAGCAATGATAGAGATAGAGAAAGCCAACCCACGATGTCTAGATTGTAAAGATATCGTAAACCTGGATGTTGTGTTGCGAAATGTTAAATAAAAATATGCTAGAAAAGATATGTCTTTAGTATGATACATTTTGATTGCATCTAAGTTATATAAACC
The DNA here is from genome assembly GCF_036705485.1 of Microcoleus sp. AT9b-C3. Lineage (NCBI taxonomy): Bacteria > Bacillati > Cyanobacteriota > Cyanophyceae > Oscillatoriales > Microcoleaceae > Microcoleus > Microcoleus sp. AT9b-C3. The sequence goes on from NZ_JAUBUR010000012.1 coordinate 25,332, forward strand.
CATTCCCACGCGAGGTCAGTGAAAGCCCACTTCATATCAGGACTACCCCGATCAGGCTCTACTTTACTGGCTGCACTACTACGACAAAATCCCCGCTTTCACGCTGCTATGACTAGCCCCGTCGGGGGTTTAGTTGAGCGAATGTTGGAAGCCATGAGCGAAGATAATGAGTTTTCCGTATTTATTTCCCCCGAACAAAAACGGGCACTCATTATGAGCATCTTTTGGGCCTATTACCACCCGCAAGCTGAAAAAGAAGTGATCTTCGACACCAATCGCCTGTGGTGCAGCAAATTGCCATTAATTGTGGAACTATTTCCCGAAGCTAAAGTTATCTGCTGTGTCAGAAACATCGCTTGGATTATGGACAGCATTGAGCTGCTGATTCGGCGCAATGCCTTTGATGTTTCCAGGTTATTTAATAATCCAGCGGAACGGGCTACAGTATACAGCCGCACGGAGGCATTAAGCCAAGGTTCGCGTTTAGTTGGTTATGCTTATAACGCTCTCAAAGAAGCATTTTATAGCGAACAGAGTGCATCTATTTTACTCGTAGATTACGACCTATTAACCATAAAGCCGGCTAAAACAATGTCGCTGATTTATCAATTTCTTGGAGAAGAGCCTTTTGAGCATGATTTCGAGAATGTTCAATATCAAGAGCCAGAATTTGATAATAAGCTGAAAACACAAGGGTTACATCAAGTGCGTGTTCAAGTCGAGTTTAAACCGAGAAAAACAATTTTACCCCCCGACTTGTTTGAGCGATTTGATGGCTTATCTTTTTGGACAGATTCAACAAATAGTCGTGCTAGTGCGATTGTAGCGAAAGCTCAATAAACCGTAAAACCTTAGCAACGGCGGACTTAGCAACGGAGGACACGGCAATGCCGTGTCCCTACCCCAAAATAATCCTTAGTCCTCGTTCGGATGTAACCATCGCCCGATTAATTGTAGGGACACGGCAATGCCGTTTCCTGACTGTGGGTAATATCAATTCCAATGCCAGCGGATTTGAGATTAAGCTTTGAGGCGGGGGTTTCAACCCCTGCCGGACTTAAATGTAAACGACAGACAACAGGATTGCAGCAATTATGAACTTATCAACCGCGAACAAGCAAATTATTTTCGTTGACTCTTCTGTACAGAATTATCAAAAATTGATAGAGGGCGCAGATGCTAACGCCAAAATAGTCATTTTAGATGACAAGCGTAGTGGCATTGAACAAATTACCCAAGCACTGGCTAGTGAAAGTGGCATTGAAGCTGTTCATGTAGTTTCTCACGGCAACCAAGGCAGTTTAAAACTCGGTGCAGACGTACTCAATGGGAATGACCTAGAAACTTTCACTACTCAGATAAAACAGTGGGGAAATGCCCTGACCGAGAAGGGAGATATCTTACTTTATGGATGCAATGCAGCCGCCGGAGAAATTGGCAATAATTTTGTCAAGCGATTGAGTGAAATCACAGGTGCAGATGTCGCAGCCTCTAACGACTTGACGGGAAATGCAGCTAAAGGTGGCGACTGGGATTTAGAAATAGCAACCGGCCAGATAGAAGCCGCCGTGCCCTTTAATCAAGAGGCGATGGAAGATTATGACTATACACTGGCTAACTTTGATGTCACAGTGGCAACCGATGATGGCACCGGCACTGTAGAAGGCACATTGAGCAAAGCAATTTTTGATGCGAATGCCACAGCAGGGGATGACACGATTACCCTCCAAACAAATGTCACGTTTACAAAAACTCCGAATCAGCTAATCGACAGCAATATTGCTTTTATTGGTGGCGGTTTCACCGTCAGCGGAGATGCCAATAGCAATAGCAGCAATGATACGGGTGACGTTCGCCCCTTCTTTGTGAAGTCTGGAACCGTCAGTTTCACCAACATGACGATTAGCGGGGGTCGCGCCCAGGGCGGAAATGGTAGTGGTGGAGGTGCAGGCATGGGGGGTGGCTTGTTTGTTTATGACGGCACAGTCAGCCTGAATTCTGTCACCTTTTCTAATAACTCTGCCATTGGCGGAAATGCTGGGGTTAGTAACACGGGTGGCAGTGCTAATTTTGTGCCTCTCAATCCGGCTAATAATGGTGCCAACCAGACTGGCACCAGTGGCACCAGTGGCACCAGTGGCACCGGTGGCAACGGCGGCTTCGGCGGCAACGGCGGCAACGGCACCGGCGGCAACGGCACCGGCGGCAACGGCGGCAACGGCTTCGGAGGCAACGGCGGCTTCGGCGGCAACGGCGGCGGCGGCCGTGGCGGCAACGGCACCGGTGGCCGCGGCGGCAACGGCATCGGCGGCTACGGCGGCTTCGGCGGCGGCGGCGGCTTCGGCATCGGCGGCGGCGGCAGCAGCTTCGGCTTAGGCGGCGGCGGTCGTGGCGGCTTCGGCGGCGGCGGCGGCGGCGGCAGCAGCTTCGGCTTCGGCGGCGGCGGCGGCGGCGGCTTCGGCGGCGGCAACGGCGGCAACGGCAGTGGCGCGGGCATGGGGGGTGCAGTATTCATCCGTCAAGGTACTCTTATCCTTGACAGCACCACATTTACTGGCAACACTGCTACAGGCGGCACGGCTGGCAACCCTGGTCAAGGCAAAGGTGGGGCAATATTTGCCATGCAGTCCCTCACCAATAGCAATGGCAACAACCAGGGGATGCCAACTGCGCTACCCACTGTCACCTCATCAGCAGCCACCTTCACCGGCAACACCGCTGCCAACCAAGCTGGCACTCCCACTGGTAACACCCCCACCAGTGGTGTCGGCACCAACCAGGATAATAACGACGTTTACGGGACTATTGCCGGCCCACCCACACCAGATATCGCTGTCACCACTCCCGCCGTCACTCCTACTACCCTACTAGCAGGCACAACCAACAAAAAACTCTACGAAATTGACTTAGCCGTTTCCACCTTTAACGCGCAACTCACAGGCGTTACCCTCACTCCCAGCGGCACTTACACCCCCGCAGACATCGCTGGCTTCAAACTCATTTACTCCACCGACAACGTTTTAGATGCGGGAGATACCACCCTCGGCACCCAAACCCCAGTTGCCTCCGGCAGTGTCCTGAACTTTACCGGGCTCACCCAAACCATCAACACCGGCACCACAGGCTACTTATTCCTAACTTCTGACATTGCCACAGGTGCCACCGAAGGCAAAACCATCAATATCGGCGCACCTACCCTCGCTAACTTCACCTTCGCCTCCGGTAATGTCACGGGCACTCCTACCGCAGGCGTCATCCAAACCCTCGACGGCATCCCTACCATTACCAGCGTCACCGTACCCGCCAATAATACTTACGGCATTGGCGGAAACCTCGACTTCACGGCAACATTTAGCGAACCGGTCACCATCACCCCCGGTACTGGTAGCGCCAACCTCCCCATCACTCTCGATACTGGAGGTACTGTCAATGCCACCCTCACGGGCACCGGTGCGTCATCCGCTACCCAAACTTTCCGTTACACCGTAGCATCAGGCAACCTTGACAGCAATGGCATCACTGTAGGTGCTAACTTAGCACTCACAGGCGACGCGACGATTCAAGATGCTACTAATAACAATGCCACCCTGACTTTAAATGGAGTCAGTGCAACAACAGATGTATTAGTTGATGGTGTTGTCCCCACTGTTACTATCAATCAAGCAACAACACAAACCGACCCAACCGCAACTTCACCTATCAACTTTACCGTCACCTTTAGCGAACCCATCACAGGTTTCGATGCCAGCGATATTGACTTAACTGCAAGTACAGCAACAGGAACATTAACACCAACTATCACAGGTAGCGGCCCCGTTTACAACGTCGAAGTCAACGGCATGACAGGGGGAGGTAATGTTATTGCTAGCATCAAAGCTAACGGCGTTACCGATACAGCAGGCAATAACAATACTGCCAGTACAAGTACAGACAATACCGTTGTTTATAACAACACCTTCCCCACAGTTACATCCATCAACCGCGTTGCCACATCTCCCACTGCTGCGGCTACTGCTACCTACGAGATTAAATTCTCTGAAGATGTTACAGGCGTTGATGCTTCTGACTTTACTTTAGTCCCCACTGGTGTAACTGGTGCAGCTATTGGTACTTTAACTGCTGTTGATGCTAAGACTTACCAACTGCAAGTTAACACAGGTACGGACAGCGGTTCAATCGGGTTAAATTTAGTGGATGATGACAGCATCAAAAATAGCTTGGGAGTGCCATTAGGCGGTGCAACTGCTGGCAATGGTAACTTAACGGGACAAGTTTATGAGATTGACAAGACTCCGCCAACTGCTAGTTTAAATGCTGTTGCTGAGATTACGACAGCCGGAGGAACAAGTCAAACATTGACAGTTACTTTCAGTGATAATAATGCTGTCGATGTTTCAAGTTTGGATAGTTCTGATGTTTTGATAAATTGGTCGGGCGGTGCTATTCCTGCTACTTTTGTCAGTGTCGATACTAATAGTAATGGTACACCTCGGACAGCAACTTATTCGTTTACTCCTCCCGGCGGAAGTTGGGATGATACTGACAATGGAACTTACAGTATTAACTTGCAAGCAAGTCAGGTTAAAGATGGACTTGGCAATCTTGCTGTTGCTGGTAGTTTAGGGACTTTTAACGTTAATGTTGCGGCCCCCGCACCGGCCCCTGCACCCGCACCGGCCCCTGCACCCGCGCCCGCACCTGCACCCACACCGGCACCGGCACCCGCGCCCGCACCGGCACCCGCGCCCGCACCGGCACCGGCACCGGCACCGGCACCCGCACCTCCACCGGCCCCCGCACCTGCACCGGCCCCCGCACCGGCACCGGCCCCCGCACCTGCACCGGCCCCTGCGCCATCGGGAACACCTGCACCGGCCCCTGCGCCATCGGGAACACCGACTCCATCGGAAACTCCCACTCCATCGGGAACACCAACTCCATCGGGAACGCCCACTCCAACGGGCACTCCCACGCCATCGGGAACGCCCACTCCAACGGACACTCCCACGCCATCGGAAACACCCACTCCATCGGGAACACCCACGCCATCGGGAACACCATCGGTAACGCCAACACCAACTCCATCGGGAACGCCCACTCCAACGGGCACTCCCACGCCATCGGGAACACCAACTCCATCGGAAACTCCCACGCCATCGGGAACGCCAACTCCATCGGGCACTCCCACGCCATCGGGAACACCAACTCCATCGGGAACGCCCACTCCAACGGGCACTCCCACGCCATCGGAAACACCCACTCCATCGGGCACTCCCACGTCATCGGGAACGCCAACTCCATCGGGAACTCCCACGCCATCGGAAACACCAACTCCATCGGGAACTCCCACGCCATCGGGAACACCAACTCCATCGGGCACTCCCACGCCATCGGAAACACCCACTCCATCGGAAACTCCCACGCCATCGGGAACGCCAACTCCATCGGGCACTCCCACGCCATCGGAAACTCCCACGCCATCGGGAACGCCAACTCCATCGGGAACACCAACTCCATCGGAAACACCCACTCCATCGGGAACTCCCACGCCATCGGGAACGCCAACTCCATCGGGAACTCCCACGCCATCGGGAACGCCAACTCCATCGGGAACACCAACTCCATCGGGAACGCCATCGGTAACGCCAACACCCACCAACTTCTACGACTATGCCTCCTCTCCCAACAGCGTTACCCAAAACTTCAGCAACCTCACTCAACCCATCACTATCATTGGCAGTCCCTTTAACGACAACTTCACAGGTACGGGCAACCCAGACAATCTCAGCGGTGGCGGTGGTGATGACATCCTTGATGGTGGCGCTGGCAATGACACCCTCAATGGCGGAGTTGGCAACAACACCCTCACCGGAGGAGTTGGCAATGACACCTTCATCTTTAGTCCCGGAACTGGTACTTTCGGTGGACAAAACCAGATTTTAGACTTCACCCCTGGAGAAGATAAATTACAACTTGATGTCGCCTTCGGTTTCACCTCACCGGAACAAGTGCTCGCAGCATTACAATCTACCCCGAACGGTTTAGTCTTAAACTTAGGGAATGGTCAAACTATCTCTATCAAAGCCAATTCTCTCTCACCCAGCGACATCATTCTCTTTAGTAATTCCACAGCAACACCGACACCAACGGGAACACCTACGCCATCGGTAACACCGACACCAACAGGAACACCTACGCCATCGGGAACACCGACACCAACGGGAACACCGACACCATCGGTAACACCGACACCAACGGGAACACCGACACCAACGGGAACACCGACACCAACGGGAACACCGACACCAATAACTAATAACATCCCCAATGACGACTGCATCTGCGATGACATTGCCTATCCCAATTTAAACCAACCTAACTCGGTTGAAAACACCATACTTGGTGTATCGGGAATTCAAATAGGCACTGCCCAAAACGATGAATTTCTCGGCACTAACAACGGCAATATATTCGATGGCAAATCCGGGAATGACAACTTATATGGTGGAGCCAGCAACGACATCTTTAATGGCAACCAAGGCAACGACTTCATCACTGGAGGCAAAGGTGACGACATCCTCTATGGAGATGAAGGAAACGACATCGTGCTTGGCGAATTGGGCAACGATTTAATCTTCGGAGGCAAAGGCAATGACTTGTTACATGGCCGCGAAGGTAATGACATTATTCTTGGTGATAAAGATGATGATTTCATCGATGGTGGTAAGGATAATGACGTTTTATATGGAGGCAAAGGTGACGACATAATTCTTGGTAGTCAAGGTGATGACTACCTATTTGGACAGTTAGGTTCCGATACTATCTGCGGCGGTGTAGGTAATGACTTAATTAGCGGTAACAAACAAGCCGATATCCTGGGAGGATGTGAAGGAAATGATACTCTTTATGGAGGGGAAGATAATGATACTCTCCTCGGGGGAAAAGGTGATGATATCCTTTACGGAGACTTGGGGAATGATAGTTTGATTGGCGGTAGCGGCAATGATATCTTTGCCTTAAAAGCGGGTATTGGATTTGATATAATCGCTGATTTTACCGTCGGTCAAGATTTGATTGAATTAAGCGGTGGTTTGAGTTTTGGTCAGTTAGCCATAACTCAAAATACTCAGGGAACTCTCATCAAAAATGTTTTGACAGGAGAGGAGTTAGGTCTCATGATTGGAGTGAGTGCCAATTCGATTACATCCGCTAATTTCCGGTTGATTTAGGGAAAGTAAGGAAAAGTACGATCGCCCATTCGATCCAAAAGGGCGATCGCACTGGAGAACCCCGGCTTCTTTAAGCAGTCGGGATTCTCGCCTTCAGTACCAACCTTTTTCTACACAGTCTTAGCCCATTCGATCCAAGTTTCCATCGGGCGGAAACCCACTGATTTGTAAAGCTTTGTCGCCCCCGTCAAACTGTCAGCATCTACGCTGAGTTTAGCTGTGTTTGCACCCGCTGCTTTCAACTTATGCAAGCCAGCTAATAGCATTGCTTTTCCTAAACCCATTTTCCGAAAATCGCGCCGCGTACCCAACAATTCAATCCAACCATCTTTAGTACCGCTGCGGGCGTTTTTTTGGGGTTTGATTTGACAGTCGCAGAAAGCTGCAAATTTACGTGAAGCGAAGCTATCCCGTAGGGAATCGCCCGCAACAGCAATCAAGTCTAATTCCGGCTGATAATTCGGATCTTGCATCCAGTAACGCACGGTTTCTGCTGTTAAATCGTGGTGATTCCAGTGATCGATAAATGACTGGTTGAACATCTCTACCCAGGGTTGGATGTCTTGTTCTCCCGATACGTGTGTCAGTGCAAAATCTGCGGGGAATTCCGGCGCGGGAATCGGTTCGGCGAGGGATCTGGCCATTGTCCAAAAATAGCGATCGACCTCAAAGCCCTGTTTTTCTAACAGCCGCATCTCATCGGTTTGGTCCTCCCGGCTGTAGGTACGCAATTTTGCCGGCAAAGTCCGTTCTTTCGCGACTTCGCGCAGCCGATTTTCGCCCCATTTAATGATATCTTTTTCCAAACCTGCGCCGCGCACCTTTGGATGCACGTAAAACCAGAGACAAGCGTCTATTTCCTCTGGCGAATCTGGCATATCTAGGAGTGCTAAACCGATTAGTTTGTAATTACCATCTTCCCACAATTGCACGTCGCGGGCTTTGTCGAGTTTGGGGGCATCAAGTATTAGCTTGAGTTCAGTTGCTGAGACTTCTTCGCCGAGTCTATCCACTGCTTCGCAAGCATCGATCAAATTGGCGATCGCGCACCAGTCAGTTTCGCCCTTGTAGGAGCGTGTTGTCAAGATATTCATAGAAAACTTGCAATCCGTAATTTCGGACTGTTCCTCTTAATTGGTATTGGCAAACAAGTACAGTAATTCCGACATTTTGCACAAATGTCAGTAACAGGCTTTTCGGCCTGTTCCACAAGAAATAAATACTCTTGTGGGGCGGGCACCCGTGCCCGCACCTAAACTGTTTTTAGTATTTGAGAATGGTGTCGATAAAACTCAGAAACCTGTTTATATCACCCAGGCTTTCAGGTTTTATCTCATAGCGCAATCATAAAAATTGGTTTGCCTTTTTGGGCTAGTTTTGTATGTGAGTCTCAGACGGGAGGAGCGCCCAATGTTCGCAAGCAGCCTCCTCAAAGTTATCAAGGCTGGTGCTTGACTAACTGTTGTTTAAATAAATTTGATGAAGCTAAGTAAAGAAGTTGTCACCCCCACTGGGTAGTTGGTTTTTACTTTTGCTCTGTCTTACAATAAATCCTGTTTCAGGGATTTGTTGCTCCTCCTGTTAACTCGCCCGCTTTGGGGGAGGGGAGAAGTTGAACCTATTAAAAAGTTGCCTAGTTCAACTATAACCGCTACGTTTCTTTTTTGCAAGTTTGATGTAAGAGAAGTTCTGTTACTATTAACGGAAGCCTGTAGTCGGCAGAAGCACCGCGCTTTTAACCGGCCGTAACTGTAGTTTTTATAACGTTTTTTCCGGGCTTTAGGATTTAATTTTATCCAAACGTTAAACTAACGTTAAACTGTTTTTTACAGATTAATATGAGGTAAATATGCTCGACAACCTCGATTTAGATATTTCCCTGGATAAAGAAACCTATGATGCCAAGATAGAAATTTTAATGCAGCAGTTGCGATCGCTCCAACTGGCCTGCAGGGAAAAAAAATTGCCCGCAATCATCGTCCTCGAAGGCTGGGCAGCCGCCGGCAAAGGTGCTTTAGTCAAAAAAATGGTGGGGTACATGGACCCGCGCGGGTTTGCCGTCCACCCGATTTGGCCGCCGTCAGATGCAGAAATGGGCTATCCTTTCCTATGGCGGTTTTGGCAGAAACTCCCCGCCCGCGGCAAAATTGGTTTTTTCTACCACAGTTGGTACACTCATGTTTTAGAAGATCGGTTGTTTGATCGAGTCTCCGACGCCCAAGTACCCACAGTCATCAGGCAAATCAACGCCTTTGAGCGGCAGATGGTAGATGACGGCGCAGCAATTGCCAAATTTTGGATTCACCTCAGCAAAAAAGAACTCAAGCATCGGCTCAAAAAACTAGAAGACGACACCTTACAAGCTTGGCGAGTGCGGCCCGAAGATTGGAAACAAGCCAAAAAATACCAAGAATACACAAATTTTGCCGAAGAAATGGTAGCCCAAACCGGCACGGGCCGCGCCCCTTGGACGCTAGTAGAAGGCGATTGTCAGCGGTGGGCGAGAGTCAAAGTTTTAACCCAAATGGCAGCGACAATTACAGAAGCATTGGACAGACTGCCGATGCAATCAGCACCCGTGAAATTGCCACCTCAAGAAAGCTTGCAACCCACCGAACCCGACTTGCTGGCCCAAGTAGATTTAACTCAATCGCTGTCGCCCGACGAGTACAAACAGCAACTTCGCGAGGAACAAACCCGTTTTGGGAAACTGCAACAAAGCATCTACGAAGAGGAAATCCCCGTGTTAGTGATGTTTGAAGGTTGGGACGCCGCCGGTAAAGGAGGAGCAATCAAACGCTTGACGGACATATTAGACCCCCGCAGTTACACCGTTAATGCCTTTGGGGCCCCGACAGACGAAGAAAAAGCGCATCACTACCTCTGGCGGTTCTGGCGACGGCTGCCAACGGCTGGTAAAATCAGCATTTGCGATCGTAGTTGGTATGGTAGAGTGCTGGTCGAGCGAGTCGAAGGATTTGCCACCGAGCCCGAATGGCGCCGAGCTTATCAGGAAATCAACGAATTTGAGGAGCAACTCACCAGTTTCGGTTGTGTCTTAGTTAAATTCTGGCTGCACATCAGTCCTGACGAGCAACTAAAGCGGTTTACAGAGCGGCAAAACAATCCCTTTAAACAATACAAACTCACTCCTGAAGATTGGCGAAATCGCCAAAAGTGGAATTATTATGAAGTGGCGGTGAATCAAATGGTTCAGCGCACCAGCACGCCGGCTGCTCCCTGGACGCTAATTGCGGCCGATAACAAGTATTATGCTCGTGTTAAAGTAATTCAAACGGTAACGCAGGCAATTCGGAATCAACTGAAGCGTCGATAAATTGGGATTGGTGAATCGGTAACAGGTAATGGGAAAAAAAAGCAGGCGACAGAAAGCAGACTTAAATTGCCAATTTCACCTGCGGCGTGCTCGATTCATTACCAATTATCAATCAACCATTACCAGTTATCAATTACCAATTAACTGTCAGCAATCTGTGACTGGAAGTAGCGGGCTTCACCCTGCAGCCAATAGTTGATAGCTGACCGGAAGCGAGCATTAGGATAAATGCGATGGGACTGCGTTATTCGCGAAAGTTAAAAACCCACCGATGCCCGTATTTCCTACCGCAGTTAAATTAGCGCTCGTTTCCAAAACTTCTGTACTAATTTATGAAGACACAGAATATTGCAAGATGCCAGAACTGTTAGCTCGCATTCTATTTCTATTCCTCCTGTTCTCACTGATCAAATCGTGGTGGGATCAATCAGGGGGCAAAGACAATCCTTTATTAGATAGGCTGCGCGTTTTGCTGCTGATCAGCCTTTTGATTCTAGCTTTTTTTGCACCAGACACCCCGGTCGGAGCAGCGATTTTCGGGCTCATAGCCTTCTTCTTTAAGCCACTGGGTTTTTCCATCACGCTGCTGGTGATTGCATCGGCGCTGATCACGAACGGGGGCATCCGCAACCCGGCGCCGAGAATGATTCTGGCAGCACTGCTAGTTTTGATCCTTTCGAGTATGCCAGTTGTCGCTTATTGGTTCGCCGAACAAGCAGAACGGGACGCCGCTGCAGCCGTCCACACAGCTTGCTGCGATGAAACTGCCGCGGCGATAGTTCTCCTGGGCAAGGGAACCACTCAGCCCCACATCCCCAACCGAGTAGCGATTCAACTGACAGATACAGGCAATCGCCTGCCCTATGCTGCCGTTTTGTACCGCCAAAAAGTGGCACCGATGGTCATCGTTACCGCTGGCCCGAGACCAGAGTTGGAGGGTTATGTTGGCGAAGCTAAGGATATCGAGACTTTGCTGGCAAACAACATGGGCGTGCCGCGCAGCAGTATCGTGCTCGACGATAACGGCAGCAACATACGCACCAGCGCCCAAGAAGTGAGAAAGATACTCGACAGCCGTGGCGCACCGCGCAAAGTAATCCTGGTAACATCTGCGATTCAGATGCGCCGTGCCAGCCTCGCTTTTGCGAATATGGGAATCCAGGTGATTCCTAGGGCTACCGACTTCTACACTTTTCAACCCACATCGGGAGGGAGATCCAGTAGACTCCGCTTAGACGCGGGAGATTTTCTCCCCAGTGCAGAAGCTTTGGTAACTACGACGCGAGTATTCGATGAATATTTCGGGTCTTTCTATTACTATTTGCGCGGCTGGCAGGCTCCCAGAGCCTAAAGTGGCAAGTTGCTGGTGTTTTTCTTAGGCAACAGCGACTGCTCCCCAGATTGGTTTAAAATCTGATGAGAAGAAGACCTTTGTGGGGAGCTGTATTTTTTTCTCATTCCGGCGGGGTCGCCGACAATCAAGTTTGCCATGAATGCAAACAATACCCAAAAGATAACTGGCTCCCACTCGGATTTTTTGGGCGGTGCTTCTGGGGTTGTGACAGATTCGACGTTGACTTTGATATCTAGTTTGCCTTCAATTTCTTTGCCTTTGAGAACTCCCTCCTTGCACACACCCTTAAAAATCATGGGAGCGGGCTTTGGTGCTTCTGCTTTCGCTTCATCTGCCATTTTTTTATCCTGGTTTTGGTGAATCCGGTTGGATAGTACATTCTTAAAGGTTCGGGGGTTTTCCGGACAGGATTTGGCGAACTCTGAAAGAATTAAGTTAAATATGCACCCCGCCCCTTGCTGGGGCTTAAATATTAAGCATCTGAAGGCATTTCCAGCTAGTGCTGGTTTGTTTTAGATAGCAGCCTTGCCTTGAAGCTGCTACTTATATATCCGGGTGAAAGGAATGTTTTTATGCAAAGTACAGGTTTTTTTATGAAAAATTTGTCAATAACTTTATTGGGTCCCGGCGGGCCGAAACGTCAATAGCCTGAAGTTCGAGCTTGGTTGAGATCCCCGAAGAAACCCCGTTTCTTGCCGCAGCGTTCCCAAGTGACGAAATTCTGTTAATAAACCGGGTTTATGGCACAATATCGTGCTAGGAATGCCAATCTAAAATTTAAAATAATCGAGAGTGCAAATATCCACCAGCAAACTATCGTCCTTGCAACCGGAACAACTGGCAGCTTGGGCAAAAGAGGCAATAAATCGCAGTAAATCCGGTCAAATTCCCGCGTACATCCCTCTCCTTGCACAAGCAGACAGACAAAGGTTTGCTGTGCAAATTAGGGCAATTGACGGTCAAATTTTGAGCTGGGGTAGCATGGCTCAAACATTTCCGCTGATGAGTGTAGTTAAGCCCTTTGTGCTGCTTTATTTGCTGTGCGAATTGGGCGAAAAAAGACTATTTGACTGCGTTGGCTGCGAGCCTTCGGAACTGCCTTTCAATTCCTTAACTCAACTCGAAATAGACCAAGGGAAGCCGAGAAATCCGATGATTAATAGCGGGGCGATCGCCCTAGCGTCTGTGATTCCCGGTCAAAATGCTGTGTCGCGCTGTCAAAACTTGCTCGATTGGTTAAATCAACAGGCAAACAGTCAGTTATTTGTTGACGAGTTAATGCTCGATTCAGTGAAGACAAATCCGAATCAAAATAATTGGAATCTCGCCTTAAAAATGGTAGAATCGGGTTATCTTCAAAACTTGGAAATTGCTTTAGAAACCTACAATTGCGTCTGCTGTTTGTCGGGAACGGTGGAAGATTTAGCTAAGCTGGGGATGGTTTTGGTAAATAGTGGCGATCGAGCAATGGGAGAAAACTGCCGTACTGTCAAAGCGCTGATGGCAACTTGCGGTTTATATGAAGCATCCGCCCGCTTTGCGCTGCGGGTGGGACTGCCGGCTAAGTCGGGAGTTAGCGGGGCAATGCTTTCGGTAATTCCGGGTCAAGGTGCGATCGCATCTTACAGTCCGCCCCTGGATAAAGATGGAAATTCTATCGGTGGCTTATTTCTGTTAGAAAAAATAGCTAAAACTCTGCGGCTGAGCGTCTTTGATTAGATTAGGAATTACGCACCGGGGGTCAGGGTTTCGACTTCGCTCAACCACCGAGGTTTTTTGCGAGAATATTTCGTGAATGCTGGCATAAACTGCCAAAAACCCGGTTTCTTTGGTTTTGATACGTCAGTCCTGAATCAATGCCCAATGCCCAATGCCCAATGCCCAATGCCCAATGCCCAATGCCCAATAACTAATGCTTTTCGCCCAAAATAGCATAAACCACAGTCTCTTCTTTTTTGCCACGCAATTGAATCGAGCCTACTTTTTGGCCTTCGTAGCGATCGCGCACATAAGCAAAAGTCCTCGCCGTCACCAATAAATTGAAAGGACTGTCAGAAACAATTTCCTTATTCATCGCCTCCAATCTAGCAGCAACGTTAACAGCATCGCCAATCACAGAATAATTCAAGCGCCGGGAACCGCCCACGCTGCCAGCAACTAACTGTCCGGTATGCAAACCGATGCCAAACTTAATTAAAGGTTTGCGTTCAATTCTAAGCTGCTGGTTAAGTTGGTGCAGCCGTTCGTGCATCGCAATACAAGCCGCAACTGCATTCACAGCATCTTGTTGAATTTGCCGATATTCGGTATGGCAAAAAGGCACCCCAAAAACTGCCATAATTGCATCACCGATGTATTTATCTACAACGCCACCGTGATCCATAATACAGTTAGTCATCGCTTCCAAATAATTGTTCAACCAGGTGAGCAAATCCCGCGGCGGCATTTTTTCTGAAATTGAAGTAAAACTACGAATATCCATAAACAGCACCGTTGCTGTAAGTTCTTGAGGTTCAAGTTCTCCCTGTTCAAATATCTCCGCTTTGCGTTGCCAAATAAGCTGAGCAGTCTCTGGATCGACGTGCTTTTCAAATAACCTCATCAACTGCTGCTTTTCGTGCTGTTCCCGCAGTTGCAAAGCAGTGCCAGAGAAAATGAGGGTGCCGATGGGTGCGGCAATGGGAACCCACCAAAAAAAGAAGCCAAATAGCAAAGCAGCAGCCACAATCCAAATTATAGGCAAACCCAGAGCGATCGCAATTCTCTCTTTAACGCCTCGGTGGCCCAGAACCAAAGCGGTAAGCGGGCCAATCCCCAACAATAACAAAATTTCTACCAGTACCGGCAGCCGCTGCAGCAAGCGTTGATTGAGCACATTGTCAACCAATGCTGCATATAAATAAACCCCAGCCGTAGTCTTGTTGAGAGGTGAAGATATGGGGTCGAAACCCGTAGCAACTATGCCCACTAAAACTAACTTATTGGTCAAAGCGTCTGCGGGAATTCTACCTTCTACGACATCAACAAAAGCATAGGTAGATAGATTTTCTGTTTTCCCCGGCCAGTTAATCCAAACTTTTTTTTCCTGCTTATTTTTTGAAGGTGGAAGCAATACTGGATCTTGGGGATTAGCAGCATTGTACCTGTGAGTCATTGCTAAACCGAAATTAGGAATCCCGTTGAGAAAGATTTTTGACTCGCGGGTAATACCGTCGCTATCGGCTTCTTGGCTGATGTGGCCGACACCTGCGGCGGCTGCTTTTAAAGAGGCTACGGGTTCTTCTTTGGGGGTTCTAGGGAGTACAACTTTGCCGTTGGCGGCGATTGCAGCGGCTAAAATATCATCTTTCGGACTTGGATCGAGGAAAAGAATGTCAAAACCAACTGCTGTAGGGGGAGATTTTTTCAGTGCTTCTAGCAGTTCGGCGTAGCGGTTGCGGGGCCAAGGAAATTGACCGTATTCTTGCAGGGAATGCGGTTCGATCGCAATTACCACAATTCTCTCATCCCATCCAGGATTGGGCAAAATTCCCGATTCTCGAATTTGAAAGAGAGTTTTGTATCCCAAATATTCAAGGGGTTTCCACATTCCAAATTGCAGCATGGTGACAGACATTATACCTACTGCTGCTCCTGTGAGCCAGGGAGGGTTTGTGGCTATATATTGCCGCAGGCCGAGCAGTTGATTTTGTTTGAGATGATCGATCCATTCTTTGAACTTCATGCAATTAATTTGACGCAATCATTGACATTTGAGTCCGACCTTCGAGAGGAGTTATATCAATCCTCCATGAGTAGTAATTTTTTTTACCCCACCCCAACCCTCCCCTTATCAAGGGGAGGGAGTAATAAATTCATAAATGATGCGAGGATTGCTATATATCCATTCCGGTTGCACTCCTGTTGATTGTTAACTGTTGACTATTGGCTGTTGACTCTTGACTCGGTATCTAAAAAGTGAATGGTTGAGTGTTAACTGTTGACTCGATTTGATTATTTCGATGCAACCGGAACCCCTAGTATAGTCATGAAGTTTTACAATACCGTAATGGCGAAAGGTTAACGCCAAGTTTCTTTAGTTTGACGAATCTGTGGGGCATCTAAATTATATTTGTAGGCGGGCGGGACACCTCACAATAATTGCATTAAACTTGACTTTAAGATTTAGACGTGGCTGGGCTTACGAAGTTTCACCGCGAAATGCTTCGCCCCTACAGGAAATAATCAACTCCAATAAGACTTACGATTTAACTCACGTCCTCAGAGCTCGGCCCGGCAATTTGCTCTGAGAGAGGTTGTTTAGGGAACGGCGAGGCTGTAGTGCCGTTCGGTGACTGACGGGCCTCGCACTACGATTTGGAGGCGGCGGCTGGGAGGTAAAATTCCTTGGATTTTGAAGTTGCCATTTCGATCGATCTTAATAGCTTCGTTGTGGACATAAACTGTGTCGATCGGGTTAATTTGACCGCTGAGGCGATAGATATTGCCGCTGAGTCTCCCCAAACTGCGGACTGTGAGTTTAGCTAGGCGAGGGCTGGCTGAGGGGGTCACGGGCGAGGTTTGAGGGAAAATAGTCGTGGCGTTGCCGCCGTTAACAACTACTTCCGAGTCGGTGTTGCCGGATACTACGACTGCACCTTCAATTGTTTCGACTGCGGTTTTACCCCCGCCGACGCTGACGCCAAAGGAGGTGCCGCGAACTCCAGCAACGCCTTCTGGGGTTTCAACTCTGACTGGGGCGGTTTTGGCAGAACTTTTTTGTTGGGCAATTTGACTGGATTTGCCGAGTCCGCTGAAGGTATTGAGGGCGGCTATTTGGTTTGGCGGGATAATTGTTGAGGTGTTGGCTGCGGGAGTTGTCGCAGCAGTTTTGCCGATCGACAATCTGACTCGCCCCCTGCTGACAAAAATCGCTGTGTCTTTTTCGCCGCCTGTACTGCTTGACAAATTGGATATTCTGACTGCTGTTTTTTCGGCAACTTCCACGGTGCCGATGTTGTTGTCGATGCCTAAACGGGCTGTGGAATCGGGGCCGGTGATGATTTCGTCTCCGGGGGCGAGTAGCCGATCGCCCACAACCGCTGGCCGCCCTTTAAAGCTGACTGTACCGCGAATTTCTTCTATTTCGAGCGATCGCCCGGCCCCTGTTCCCTGAGCCTTTATCGTCTCTGCTGGGGATGGATTCGCCGCCACAGTTGCCGGATTTGTTGGAGAGTTTGAGCCGGTTGGCAGTGCTGGCGGTCGGACTGAGATAATTTTAGTAGCGTTCGACGGCTGTGTGGGGGATGGAGAGAGCGGACTGGCGATCGTCGCACGACCAAGCGGCAGACAGGCGAACACAGCTAAGGACAAACTTAGGAGCGGAATTTGGGTCGAGCGCCCACAGGTAAAAATTTTATTCATAATTTCAATTTTGTCATATTGAAGTTTCTAGACTTCCTTTCCTGTATCAGACACCCTAAATCCGGCAATCGTTCCACTTTTTATGCCCTAACACAGCAGCACAAATAAACTTTCTCAGCCTGAAATCTTACCATTAAATCTTTTTTTTATTGTCAGATTGTAGTAAACCGTTACAACATGACCGTTTCCTACAATCTGACATTCGGAAAATTTTGCAAGCTAGACTCCAAGTGCTTTACAGCATTAATCTTAGCCGATGTCAACGTTAGAAATACAAGATTTATATATAGCAAACCTAAAATTAATTACTGCTTCTGAATGTCTTTTGGCTTCTGCCGGAAGGATGACTAATTGGAAATAAATCCTGTAGTGGTGGCAATTAATAAAAAGATTGTTTTTGCGAAGGGATAAAAAGTAATTATCTCCGTGGTGCGCGAGACTCTGGAAGTTGAGCTTGCCGCTGTGGAAGCTGATGAGGCAAACCCAAGCGAATCCGGGTAGACGATCGACTAACTCCGACTAGAATACCGTCTTTTAGGGAAAGTTGGTGGAAATTTCGATGGAAAATCATAGTGAGCGATCGCCTGCGGGTGTTGCTGTTCCGAAGTAGACGCCAAACTGTAAAATAAACGGTTGTATATAGGTTATATAGAGCAGGAGAACAATTTCAGTGGCAATAGAAGTAGGTCAGAGAGTGAAGGTGCGCCGTCTCAGAGATCGGATACCTGCAAATATAGTGGGCAAGATAAAGGAGAATCCAGTAGGCACTGTTGACGGATTCAAAATGGTTGACGGTAGCGGAGTAGGCGTGGTTGTCAAGTTTGACGGTTTTGCGACTTGGTTTTTTGAAGATGAGCTAGAACCCGTTTAACAGATGTAGAAGGAAGAAGGAAGTTCGGCAACGGATTCTGTAACGGATGTAACGGATGTCAGTCCGATGGAAGAAGGAAGAGGAAAAATTTTCCCAATTCTTCCCCTCTCCCACTCTCCCACTCGCCGACTCTCCTCTTCCTCCACTCTCCACCCTCCCCCACTCTGGCTGAAGGTTGCGCTTAAATGTTAAAGAGTAAGCTTTGGCAGTGAGAACAGAAAATGGCTTTGATTTTGACATTTTTGGGCAAAGGCGGCACTGGCCGCAGTACGATCGCGATCGCAACAGCTAAAAAATACGCGGCTCAAGGCAAGCGAGTTCTGCTGCTCGGCCAAGATCCGGGCCCTGCATTGGGTATTCTGCTAGGGGTTCCTCTGACTCTCAGCCCCCAGGAAATCGCCCCCAACCTCAAAGCAGTTCAGGTGCAAAGCGCGCCGCTGGTAGAACGCAGGTGGGACGAAATTAAACAACTAGAAGCTCAATATGTCCGCACTCCCTTTTTCAAGCAGATTTACGGTCAAGAGTTAGGAGTATTACCGGGAATGGACAGCGCGCTGGCGTTGAACGAACTTCGGGAATACGACGACAGCAAACAATACGATGTAATTGTGTATGACGGCAATGGCGGCATGGATACGCTGCGGATGCTGGGAATGCCGGAAATTCTGAGTTGGTACATCCGCAGGTTCCGCCAAGCTTTGGTAGATTCGGATTTAGGTAAAGCTTTGTCGCCTTTTATTCAACCGGTTGTCAGTACCGTGTTGACTGTGGATATGTCGGGAGACAATGCTTTTCAATCTACTAAGCAAGTCGATAATCTGTTGGATAAGGGTAAGGAAGCGCTGGCAGATCCGAACCGCACGGCGGCTTTTTTGGTGACGACTGGGGATGCAAGTGCGATCGCAACTGCCCGCTATCTTTGGGGAAGCTCTCAACAAGTTGGCTTGACTGTGGGCGGTGTCATTGTCAATCAAGCAGCGGTTACAGAAGCTATTACTGCCGATTTTGATCCTTTGACGGCTGTTTCGGTTCCGGCGCACAGTGACAATAATTGGCAGCCGCTAATTGATGCTTTGCCAGATTTTTCTGAGGCCGCAAAAGCTCCTAAACCGATTAACATAAACATTGCACAGCGTCAAGTTAGTTTGTTTTTGCCTGGGTTTGACAAGAAAGAAATTAAATTGATTCAATCGGGGCCGGAAGTGACGATCGAAGCGGGCGATCAGCGGCGCAATATTTTGCTGCCTCCGGCGCTGACTGGGAAGTCTGTTACTGGTGCTAAGTTCCTGAATGGTTACTTGATTATTTCTTTTTAGGGTAAGGAAGAAGGCACGACACGGATTTTGACACGGATACACTGATGAATTATCGAGTTCTCTAATATCATGTCTCGTTGATTCGCGATCGTATAATTTGTGCGATCGTAGTGGCGGGTTTTACCAACCATAATCGCCTGAAACAAACAATCTCAAAAACCTGTCCCCACCCAACGGTAAATCGCAAAGTACATTCAGATTTGCCGTGGGGCGAGGGCGGGTTTATTATTTATCCTTTGCATTATTGTCAAGGTGGTTGGTGAAACCCGCCACTACAGCTTAATTTTTACCGTTGCTGTTTCCATTGCCGCCAGTCGTTAGCAAAACCCGCTTAGCTAAAGGTTCCGGCACTTCTTGCAATCGATCGAACTCCCAATTAAAAAATCCGACTCCCATTGTCTGCGATCGCAATTCTACGATCAAATTCTGCATTTCTGCGATCGGCAAATAAGCAGAAACTGCATCCCATCCCTTCCAGCCTTTTTTACCTTCGTAGCCGAGAATTTGGCCGCGGTGTCCGCTGACCAACTGCAACACCTTTGATGTACACTCGTTCGGAGCGCAAATTTCAACTTTGGCGATCGGCTCCAGCAATGCCGGTTCGCACTTCGCCATTCCCTCCTGCATCGCCAAACGCGCCGCTTGCTTGAAAGCTTGTTCGGAACTGTCCACAGAATGGTAGGAACCGTTCGTCAGCGTCACCGCTACGTCTACCACGGGGAAACCCAGCGGGCCGCGATCCAAATACTCGCGCACTCCCACTTCCACGCCGGGAATGTACTGTTTTGGGACGACGCCACCGACTATTTTGTCGCTAAAGGTGAAGCCTTCTCCTCGTGGCTGCGGTTGAATGTCGAGGTACACGTCGCCAAACTGTCCGTGTCCGCCGCTTTGGTGTTTGTAGCGCCCGTGGATGGAAGATGCAGGTTTGCGGATGGTTTCTTTGTACGGCACTTGCGGTAAGTGAGTTACCATCGGCAAATTATACTTGCGGCGCAACCTGTCTAAGGCTACTTTCAGGTGGATTTCGCCTTGACCCCAAAGTATAATTTCGTGAGTGTCGCCGTGCTGTTCCCAGACTAAAGATGGGTCTTCTTCTAGCAATTTAGCTAAAGCGGAGCTCAGCTTAACTTCATCGTTGCGCTTTTCTGGGACGATCGCCAGTGCGTAGACAGGGGGGATGATTTCGGCTTTTGGCAATAATTCGTCCGAACCCAGCACATCGCCTGTTTTCAAGCCTTCTAGCCTTCCCAAAGCCACAATTTCCCCCGCGCTGACGGATTGCAAACTTTGCGTTTGCTGGCCGGTTAAGCGGTACAAACCGTTAACTCGAACGCCGTTCAAATTTGCTCCGTCTGCCAGCGTTCCCCGCCACATTCTCACTAACGATAGCTTGCCTCCTTGTGGTGTGTAATAGGTTTTGAGGATTTGAGCCAGAACTTTGTTTTCACTTTGTATAATGCCGCGGCGATCGGCTGTAGTTTCGGGTGTCGGCGCTTCCCTCAGCAAAGCTTCCAGCAGAGGCCGCACGCCGAAATCTTGTTCGGCGATGCCGATGAATACTGGCACAATTAAATCTGCGCCTAATTCCATCTTTAAATCGCGGGTAATTTCTTCAACGTCGGGATTGATTTCTTCTAGCAATTCTTCGAGTAAATGGTCGTCAAAATTCGCCAATTCTTCGAGCATTTGCTGCCGCGCTGCGCTTTCTTGTGCTTTGAGGTGTTCTGGAAGCGGGACGGGATCTGCGGCGGCGCCCGGATGGTAGTGGTAAGCTTGTTCGGTTACTAAGTCGATAAAACCGATGATTTGTTCGTTTTTGCCGATCGGATATTGGTGAGGTACGATCGGTCTAGTGGAAACGGATTTGAGCGCCTCGAGCACCTCGGTGAAGTTGCTGCCGCAAGTGGTTTCGTCTGTGCAAGCTCGATCGATCTTGTTGATGAAAACTAAGTGGGGAATTTCCCAATCGTCGAGGAATTTAAACAGGGGTGCGAGGGTTAAAGTGCGATCGGCAACTGGTTCGCAAACAATTATCGCCGCATCCACACCAATCAGCGCATTGTAAGTTTCTTGGGCAAATTCTACCGAGCCCGGACAGTCGAGAAATGTGAAGCGGACGCCTTGATATTCAGCGGTGGCGGCGTTTACTTCTACGCTCATTTGGCGATCGCGCGCTTCCGGCGAACTATCACCTATTGTATTGCTATCCTTGGCATTTCCTTTGCGAGTAATTGCCCCTGTCACCGACAGCAAACTTTCGAGCAGTGCGGTTTTACCGCTTAAATAAGGGCCAACAATTGCAACGTTCCGCGTGGCCCCAATGACTTTTTCGTTCATATCTTTGCCTCCAAGACAAAGTGAAGGGGAAGGGGAAGGAGAAGATGATAATTCAGGAAAAAAACTTGTGTTTGCCGGTTTCTCCCATTTCTTCCCTTGTGAATGTGAAAACTTTTATTTTGCGCTGTTCTTAGTTTAAACTTAAACTGCGACACTAATTCATTAATTAGTGTTAATTATTAAGTATTTTTGTAAATCACTTTGAGTCGCCGATAGCCAGAAACCTGGTTTTTTCGAGTCTTAATGCGTCCTAAACAGTACCGAATCTGTAGGGGCGGGTTCGCCAACAATTCACGATAAAAACGAATAATATAATAAACCCGCCCTCCCCCACAAACAATAAAAATGTACCAAAAATTTATCGATCAAAGGTTCATATAAACAATCGCGGAAGGCGGGTTTATGAAATTGTCTGTCAGTTTCATAAATGGTTGGTGAACCCGCCCCTACAAATTCGCTTGGGAAAAAGGAGGTAGAACCTCTGGATATGCGTTACCAGGCTCTGCCTGGTAACGAGTAATCTAATTAATTTCTCAGGAGGCGCAAACCGCTTAAGGTTACTATTACTGTAGAGCCTTCGTGACCGATGACGCCTAAAGGCATGGTGATATTTCCGAAAAAATTAGCCGCCAACAACAGCACAATACAACTCAGTGCAAAAACAATATTTTGTTTGACAACATTTTGAGCGCGGCGGCCTAAACTAATTGCTTTAGTTAGTTGCTCTAACTTATCTGCCATTAATACGATATCAGCAGTTTCTAATGCAACATCGCTGCCGGAAACACCCATTGCAATGCCCACGGAAGCTTGAGCGAGGGCGGGCGCGTCGTTGATGCCGTCTCCGACCATTGCTACAGTTTGATACTGGGTTTGCAGTTGTTTAATTGCCTGCACTTTGTCTTCTGGCAAAAGTTCGGCGTACACTTCTTTGATGCCTAATTGACGGGCGATGTGTTGAGCTGTTTGCTGGTTGTCGCCGGTTAGCATAATTATATGTTCTACGCCTAATTTTTGCAAGCGTTTTACCGTTGCTGCTGCTTCGAGGCGGATGGTATCTGCTACTGCAATGATTCCCAAAAGCTGCTCCCCCTTTGCTACCCAAACAACTGTTTTACCTTCGGCTTGCAACTGCTGGCTGATTTGAGTCAATTCGGAAGTTGCTTCGACAAAATCGGCTTTACCAATGGCAATAATTTGATTGTTGACTTTGCCGACAATTCCTTGACCTATTTTTGCTTGTACGTCGGTAGCGGTTGACAATTGTAACTGTTGCTGCTGGGCGGCGCTGACTATTGAAGAGGCGATCGCGTGTTCAGAATGAGCTTCCAAAGCTGCTGCCAATTGCAGAACTTCTGTTTCAGTATATCCGGCTGCTGGTACAATTTGGATAACTTCAGGTTTTCCCGTGGTGAGAGTTCCAGTTTTGTCAAAGGCGATCGCCCTGACTTTACCCATCATCTCTAATTGCGCGCCACTTTTAAACAAAATTCCCTGTCTCGCCCCATTAGCAATTCCCGAAAGCAGCGCCGGCATAATCGAAGCCATCAGCGCGCAGGGGGATGCGACTACTAGGAAAATCAGCGCCCGATAGATTGTCTCTTCCCAATTCCAGCCCAAAACAAAGGGCGGCAAAGTTGCCAGCAGCAAGCCTACACCGACAATTAATTTGGCATAACCGCGCTCGAATTTTTCCACAAACATTTGAGAAGGCGGCGCTGCGGTTTGCGCTTCTTGAACCAGCCGAATCACTCGCTGAATCAAGCTGCTTTCTGGAGTTTTATGCACTTCGAGTTTCAGCGCGCCGACACCGTTAATTGTACCTGCATAGACTTCATCGCCCCTGGTTTTTTCCACGGGCATCGATTCGCCGGTAATCGAGGCTTGATCGATCGCACTGTAACCTTCAATAATTATCGCATCTGTGGGGATGATTTCTCCGGGCTTGACTAAAATGCAATCGCCAATTTCCAATTTGTCGATCGCAACGAACCGTTCCCCACCGTACATTACCACCCTAGCAGTATCCGCAGTCAAACTCATCAAACTGCGGATGCTGCGTTCAGTCCGCTGCATAGCATAACCTTCCAGCGCGCCGCTAATTGCAAAGATTAAAATCAACACCGCACCGTCAACAATTAAATGATATTCTTGCCGCCACAGCCCCAAACCGGCCGCGCCCAAAGCAGCGACAATCATTAACAAATCTACATCTAATTCGCGTTCTTGAAAAAGCGTAGTTAAGCCTTCGCGGGTACTGGAATAGCCACCGATAACATAAGCCGCGGGTAAGATTAACACGGCTACGCCCAGCCAGCCGAATTGCAGGGCTAGCGAACCCAAGATTACTAGAATTCCGCACAGGGCGGCAGTCACAGCATCTGGATGTTCTTCGGCGAGGCGCCAGAGGCGAGAAATGGGGAGGGAATTGGCAGTCATTGGGGAAATTTGATTTGGTAGAATGACTCCTGTAGCCTAAACCTTGACATTAATGTCAATGTCAAGAGTGAAACCAAACAAAATTACAAAACTCAATAACCATCCATACCCA
This sequence comes from Microcoleus sp. AT9b-C3, assembly GCF_036705485.1. NCBI lineage: Bacteria > Bacillati > Cyanobacteriota > Cyanophyceae > Oscillatoriales > Microcoleaceae > Microcoleus > Microcoleus sp. AT9b-C3. The sequence continues at coordinate 49,733 of NZ_JAUBUR010000012.1, forward strand.
TCTGCGTCCATCCGCGTTTATCCGCCCATATCTGCGGTTAAAAAATCCAATGCAAGAATACCTGACAATCAAACAACTTACAGAAGCGGTAAAAGGCACAATTACCCCTCGGATGGTGCGGCATTATCACGCTTTGGGGCTGCTATCTCCGGCGGTACGATCGACCTCCAACTATAGACTGTACACCCGCAGCGATGTGCAAAGACTGCAAAGAATAGTGGCACTCAAGCAGCAAGGCTTTCAACTGTCTCACATCCGCAAACTATTAGAAACAGACGCGGATGCTTCCCCTGACGCGCTGATGGCGACTCTGCAACGGCAATATCTGTCGGTTATTCAGCAAATTGTTCGCCTCCGAGAAACGGCTTCGGCGCTGGAAGGATTGCTGGGACGGGATATTTCCTGTCAAGCGGTGCAAGCGGACGCATTGGCGCAATTAAGGCTGTTGCAGGCGGAAACTGAGGGGGGGTTGGATGAGTTGGAACAATTTTGGGAGGGTTGGGATGCGGGGGCGCACACTCACCCGGAGGATTTTGGGGAGTCGTTGCAGCAGTTATTGCCGGATTTGCCCGATCGCTCGGAAATTGAGGTAGACTTGCTTTCAAAACTGGTGTTAGCCTGCGGTGATTGTTCGCTGCTGCCGTTTGTGAAGTTGAGCGCAACGGCGATTAAATCGGCGCGGGAAGCTTTGAAAAATCAGTGTCAAATTGTGGCTGATGTGCCGCCTGTTTTTGCGGCTTTGGATGGGACTAGATTGGCGCATTTGGGAACAAGTATTGCAACTTTAATTGATGACCCGCACATCAATGCTGCGGCGGAAGCGGAACAGGAATTCTGGCAGCAGGGTGAGTGGTTTGAAAAGTTGTTGAAACTCGAAAAGGGATGTATATTGGTGATAGGATATGCGCCGTCTGTACTGATGGCGGTTTGCGAGGCGATCGAGTGTGGGCAACTGCAACCGGCTTTGGTAATTGGAATGCCGATCGGTTTTAGTCATTCTCCGGTGGCGAAACGGCGGTTAGTGCGATCGGGCGTTGCTTATATTACGACTGTGGGAACTTTTGGCGGCGGGTTGTTGGCGGCGGTTGCTTTGAATGCTTTGGTTGAGTCTTTGATTGAAAAGCCGAATTGTCACTGTCATCTTAAGTGAAGATGAAATTTAGGTTTATGGTGGCTTAATTTGTATTTTGCTCTTTTATACGTTTCAATCTCTGATAGGGAGTTAGGTTAATTGCGGCCATTATATCCTAGCTCCGATAACATTAATTAAAACTTTGTTTCAATCCCTGATAGGGAGTTAGGTTAATTGCGGCCAAGCTGCCCAGTAAATCCCCGGGATAAGCCGGGGACTATTCCTAATTTCCCGATGGGTGCGTCGGGTTACTCCTCAATCCTCTCTAAAAAGCCAATAATTCAGAATCTCTTAGGAGGTGGGGTGGCTATCGGGAGGAATGAATTTCTTTAAATCCTCGCGTGAGGTCGCATCGTCAGAAATCCGCTCCTTTAGCTGCTCTAAAAGGTTGTGCTGCTCTAAAAGTTCGTGATATTCGATTCTCAACGTTCTTTCCAAAGCTTTGAGGGGCGTGGTTTGCGCGCCCTGCTTTTCTTCAGATTTGTCCACTGCCCAGTTGAGTGCAAGCATCAAGAGTTGAATCTCTTGTAAATCTAGGCTTAAAGAGAATTCGGTTACTTGGGTATCGGCAGTTAGTTTCATCGGTCTCCCTCCAAAATTTCTAGAATTATCTCAGCTTCTGTCACAGTCATCCTATAATTTTTGACAAGTCTCCTGAGTTCGTTACACAAGTCGGCCACTTCGATTTTTGGTTTCAATCCCTGATAGGGAGTTAGGTTAATTGCGGCTATCGCTTGCTAAGATTTGAGCATTTTGCATCCACGTTTCAATCCCTGATAGGGAGTTAGGTTAATTGCGGCCCAGTCTTTGTAAGTTTGCCAAAGTACGCTTTCGTTTCAATCCCTGATAGGGAGTTAGGTTAATTGCGGCTAAAGAAGCACCTCAAAGAGGCAACCTTATTATGTTTCAATCCCTGATAGGGAGTTAGGTTAATTGCGGCAGAGAGTCATAAGTGTTTTCAAGGCGGCGACGCCAGTTTCAATCCCTGATAGGGAGTTAGGTTAATTGCGGCTTAAAGCCTCCCAGCAAGTACACCAATCAACATCTTGTTTCAATCCCTGATAGGGAGTTAGGTTAATTGCGGCGCTATGGAAGGCGTGATTGCCCTCAAATTATTAGGTTTCAATCCCTGATAGGGAGTTAGGTTAATTGCGGCATCAGGTTTGGGTTTTTTGTAAATTTCCTCTAGAGTTTCAATCCCTGATAGGGAGTTAGGTTAATTGCGGCGGAATAGAAGCTAAAGGAGTTTGATTTGGGATAAAGTTTCAATCCCTGATAGGGAGTTAGGTTAATTGCGGCAAAGTTAAGTTACAGCCAATAACAGTCGATCGCGTTTCAATCCCTGATAGGGAGTTAGGTTAATTGCGGCTTTATTTCTGATGAAGCCTCAATCAACAGACTTTGTTTCAATCCCTGATAGGGAGTTAGGTTAATTGCGGCTCTGCCCACTTTTTACCTCCTATTAAAGTACAAAGTTTCAATCCCTGATAGGGAGTTAGGTTAATTGCGGCATTCAGAACAATCTAACGATAAACAATCAAAATGCGTTTCAATCCCTGATAGGGAGTTAGGTTAATTGCGGCGATCGTCTTCGTACCGATTAGCCAACCTAATGTAGTTTCAATCCCTGATAGGGAGTTAGGTTAATTGCGGCCAGCCAGCACCGCAGCGGGCAAACCAGCCACCGGGCACCGGTTTCAATCCCTGATAGGGAGTTAGGTTAATTGCGGCTGGATCATTCTTCTAAAGAAGAAATCAAGGCGCTGTTTCAATCCCTGATAGGGAGTTAGGTTAATTGCGGCCCCTGATACGGTATCTTGCAGCAGCATAAACTACTGGTTTCAATCCCTGATAGGGAGTTAGGTTAATTGCGGCTGGCACTCAATTATATAAAATAGGTATAAAATAATTAAGTTTCAATCCCTGATAGGGAGTTAGGTTAATTGCGGCTCAATTGTCGCTCGTACACCTCCACGGGATTGGTTTCAATCCCTGATAGGGAGTTAGGTTAATTGCGGCTAGTTGGATAATTACGGGGGAAGGCTGCGTTACGGGTTTCAATCCCTGATAGGGAGTTAGGTTAATTGCGGCTACATCCCGATTTTCGAGCATTTGGTGGGTTGCCATGTTTCAATCCCTGATAGGGAGTTAGGTTAATTGCGGCTGTATACCTACACTGCTGCACAGCTAGAACACAAGTTTCAATCCCTGATAGGGAGTTAGGTTAATTGCGGCATAAAATAGTTGAAAATGCCAAATTTAAGTTGCAGTTTCAATCCCTGATAGGGAGTTAGGTTAATTGCGGCAGCCGCGTTTGTCGTAACCCTTGACCGCGATAATGTGTTTCAATCCCTGATAGGGAGTTAGGTTAATTGCGGCTTGGGAGGAAATTACCGGAGATAGCCCCGACCTTGTTTCAATCCCTGATAGGGAGTTAGGTTAATTGCGGCTAGACTTTGAAGAAGCCATCCAAAATCAATCACCATTCGTTTCAATCCCTGATAGGGAGTTAGGTTAATTGCGGCACCTGTTGTCGGGTCAGGAAATATTGGATCAAAGCAGTTTCAATCCCTGATAGGGAGTTAGGTTAATTGCGGCGCGAGTGGCTAATGAGCAAAAACTTCTTCAAAGTTTCAATCCCTGATAGGGAGTTAGGTTAATTGCGGCGCGACGTTTTGCAAGCCAGGTGTAAAGAGTATGGGGCGGTTTCAATCCCTGATAGGGAGTTAGGTTAATTGCGGCTTTAGGTAACCTCCAGGGCAACTGTAAGACAATTGCTAGTTTCAATCCCTGATAGGGAGTTAGGTTAATTGCGGCCACCTGATTTATTGTTTTCATTGAGTGGCACTGTTTCGTTTCAATCCCTGATAGGGAGTTAGGTTAATTGCGGCGCTAACCTCAGCGCGAGAGTACCTGCATCTTGTTTCAATCCCTGATAGGGAGTTAGGTTAATTGCGGCTCGAATCTTCCAATTGCCGTTAAGTAGCCGCCCAATTTCGTTTCAATCCCTGATAGGGAGTTAGGTTAATTGCGGCTCAGTGCAGTGTTCACCGGAATAGGGGCAACTGTGTTTCAATCCCTGATAGGGAGTTAGGTTAATTGCGGCGACTCTGCATTGTCGTTAAAACTTGACACGGCAACTTTTGTTTCAATCCCTGATAGGGAGTTAGGTTAATTGCGGCTTTATTGATTTAATAAAATATTGTATTATGAGTTTCAATCCCTGATAGGGAGTTAGGTTAATTGCGGCTGCCCGTTCCAGAAGCTTTGCTGTATTTGGTTTTCAAGGTTCAGTTGCGTCTAGCTAAAACAAAACTACCATTTCAGCCTTCGACTTGTCAATACCCAACTTTTCACACAGCCCTCAAACCCTTATCCTGCATAGATTGCAGCGATTGCGTCTGCCATCTTATTGCTTGAACTGCCTCTAACCCTTACAGGATCTACATTATAGCCCCAAAATTTAACACCTCGATTTTTACACCTACGCATAGACGCATTTTCCACCCAAAAACAGACATCAACCCGATCACCACTTCCCCAAAGCCCCCCAAACAGTACCCGAAACCACCCCCCAAATCGCCCCCAAACCAGCCCCGACGATCGCCCCCGCCACAGGCCCCAACTCCATCGGCACCCCAGCGCTAACAGCCGGAAACATCGCAGACACCCCCGCCCCCAACACAGCACCCGCAAAAGTCCCCAAAAAACTGCCCCAAATCGCCCCCAAACTCCCACCACTTACACCCGAAGGCTGAAACGAAATCGGCAACTTCGGCGCAAACCCGCAAAAACCCAACAAACTCCCAGAAACCACACCCCCAATAGAACCCACACCAGCCGCCACGATCGCCACACCCAGCAGCAAACCCGCAAACTCATTGACCGGCCGCATCTGGACACCGTATTGCTGCCAAACCACCAACCCCGCCCCCAACAAAACACCAGCCAGAGTCCCCAAAAACGACCCCCAGACCGCCCCCAAATACCCTCCCCGCCGGCCCCACACCCTCCCCACCGGCAGCGCCAGAGGAGGCTGAAAAGTTGCCCAAACACAGCCCCAGACAGCACCAACCGCCGCCCCAGCCAAAATCCTCTCCCCGATCCCCGGAGTGCTATTAATCGCCCCAAACACCGCACCGCCGATCGCCGCCAACAAAAAAGCCCCCCAAGACGCCCCCACCAAAACTCCGCCCCACTTTCGCCAAATCTGATTCGGCGGCAAAGTAAAAACCCCCCACATCACCCCAAAAAAACAGCCCCAAATCGTACCAACAAACATCGCCCCCAAAATAGCACTGCCGCCCTCAGCTATTACCGAATAAATTCCCCCGATCGCAGCCAAACACAAACTACCCCAAACACCTCCCCAAGCAGCATCCTGAAAAATGCGCTCAAACTTGCCCGCGGGAAGCTGAGGCGCAGGAGTCCGACTCCGAGAAGACATCGGCATCGGTAGCAACGGCACTGCGTACTGGCCGAGGGGGCGCGACAGCCCCGTGGAGGGCTGTTGTCGGCGCATTGCGGGCTGGGCCACGACAGGCGGTGGTTGGGGCTTTTTACGCTTGATTTTCGCGGGCTGCAAGTGCAATCCGTTGCTGACTGCTTGCCGCGAAGGAAACGGGTCGCGCCCTTTCAGGAGTTTTGCCCGATCGCACCAAGGGCAGCGACTGAGATGATTTCCGTATTTATGCTGACTATTTCTGCTGCAAGTAACTAAAGCATCTTCCGCTTCCCGAATCGCATTCACCCAAGTTTTCGCATCCGGGCGCGCTGCAGGATTGCCGTGCCCTTCCTCAAAACAGCGGATAAACATCTGCCGCAGTCGCGGATGCAGCATCTCAAAAGGAGGCGCAGCCGGCATCGGGCGGTAGGGAATCCGCTTCGTACCTGTAGGGAAATGGCCCGATCGAATTCTCGCTTCCAAAGACGGCGGTTCATCGCTACCGAGATAAACTCCCGAAAACGGATGCGTACCTTCCATCAGCAATTGAAAAATTAATACCGCTAAACCGAACAAATCGTGCTCTGGAGATCGATCGATATCGCGGAAAGTCTGCCCTTGCAACTCCGGCGGCGTAAACTCAGGTTTCCCCACGGGACACCGATAAACATAACCCGTATAAGGATCGCGGACTTGAAACGAATCCGTGTCTACCAACGTTACCAACGCCGTATCCGTCACGAGAATGTTCGACTCGTTTACGTCGCCGATGACGTAACCCCTGACGTGGAGGGCATTTACAGCCGAGGCGAGATTTCTGGCGGTACGGTGGAGGTAAAGATAGCTAAATAGCGGTTTTTGTTCGCGCCTGGTTTTGGGAGTGTAGAAAGTGTGTACCGGCATCACTTTGTTGACGCGCGGCATCACAAAACCGACAATTTTTTCTCGCCCGCCGACAGTATGCAGCAAATCGATCGGCCAAGCAATGGAAGCGTGCCCGGGTTCCGCGATCGGCGCATCCGGCGGCATACTGAACATGACTGTGAGTTTATCGCCGTCTTCGTCTGTCGGTTTGTGGTAGATTTTTGCTACAAGGGACGAGTCTTGGGCGATCGGGTAGATGCGACCTTCACCCCCACTGGCGATCGCGGTTTTGGTGTCGATCGCAATCAGTTGTCCGCTAAATTGGCGCTGCAACTGCATAGAATTCCGTTATGGGATACAGGATTTGGAAGCCAGGACTCAATAAATTTGACTTGCCCATTAAATCTTACCTTTGTTCTGACTTAGGCACCGGTGAGGAGAGACGGGGTTTTTCACCAAAAAGCGTGTTTCTGTTAGTGGGATGGGCATCCCGCCCGTCCGCGCTATCAAAATTAAATATGAACCAGCTTCAAATCCACCGACAATAACAACATTTTATCCTCAATTTTTTGTCTGACGGCCGGTGTCACCTGACAATTATCGCTGTTGAGGCATTCCACCAGCAAGTTGTGGGCATAGTAATACTGTTTCAGCAAAGTTTTCTGTTGGGGGTGAAAGTGTCGATTGTAGCCGATCGCAGTTTTGAATTTTGCCAACCAACAGCCACCGCACTCTTGGCGCCACTTTTTCCAGTTTGGCAAATCAGGCATCTCAGTCTGAAATTGTACCAGCAGTTGTTTAAGTTCGGGTTCAATATCCAACGCCAAGAGGCGAACCAAAATACCCGCCACATCATTATCAAAAGCCAATTTCAGAGACTCGTTAACATCGGCAAATTCTACATTTTTGCCAGCCTTTGCCAAACAACTCCGTAACTTACAAACTTTCGATCTATCAAACTTCAGACTCGGATCGAGGACGCGAGTAAAAGCCAAATCGAGTACGCAAACTAAGGCCACATAAAAAGCGCGAATTTCGACTGGTTTTAAATTCCTTTGCACTAACTGAGACTTGTGATTTGCCCAGATTAGCAACTGCTGCAAAGTTTCATCTTTAGCCACCATGCTGTCAAGTTTTTGTTGCATCAGCAGCAAAAGTTCGTCAGCAGGTTGCAAAATGCTGACAACTCTCACAAATTCATTTTTCCACTTTTTGTCAGTAATTCGGCTGACCAATTCTGGCAGCGATTCCGGGTTCGCACTGTCAATCACATATTCGGGTTGAGTGTCGCTTTCCTCTAGCAGTTCGTCAACTGCGCTTTTAATAAAGTTATCCACCAACCAGTCGCGGGTACGCGAGAAATTGCTCTCCAACTCTAGGTAATGACTGCCTAATTTTGCCTTAAAGTCTTTGGGAAAAATCTTTTTAGCCACTAACATATTTTTCCAGCGAGTTAGCTGGCTGGCGTTGCGTTCGGGAAAGCGGTTGTACAAATAGTCGATTGCGATCGCCTCTAAAATATCCGCGCCCAGGATTTCCCGACGTTTCAGCTCGTTTTCTGGCCCTATTTGTCGCCGCTGAGTTAAATCCCCCTGCTGGCTAACAATTGGTTCAATCAAGTGCTGAATCAGCCAGTTTCCCCCACGGAAAAAATCGCGATTAAACTCCAAGTAAATCGCGCCAAACAAGGCCTCAAAAGTCTCCGAAAGCAATCTATTGTACTCGCTTTCGTCTGTTTCTTTCCGATTCCAGACGCGCCAATCGAGTTGGTTTAACTTCAAATTTTGTGCAAATTCCGCCAGTTTTTTCGGATCTGCTAAACTAGCTTTTAAGGTTGAGATAGCATCTGGATCAAGTTCTGGATATTCGCGATACAGGTAATCGGTAACAACAGCACCCAAAATCGCTCCCCCTAAGAGTGACAGCCGTTTGTACTTAACCTCTTGCCAAGCGGGAGACTCCTCGGGACGATCCGAGTAATAGCTGCTAGAGTAACGGCAATTCAGGGCGATTTCCAGCAGTTTTGTCTGCTGAAAGCTGGGAATATCGATCGCTGCTTTGACTGCTTCAATATCTACATTATGTTTAATTCGCTCTAATTCTTCTTCACATTTACCCCACTTTTCCAGCCAATCACCGCCCGCATCTTCCACATACAAATCTACAAAATCTACCCCGTTATTCATCCATTCATCCTGCATTTTTCTGGCTGCTTCCAGTTCTTCCCAGACTTTCTGCAAGTTATTTTCAACGGTGTGTGTACCTTGTACTGTCATAGTATTTGATTTTGATGTAATTTGATTTTATTTTCAACAATTTCACCGCAATTAAATCAAATCTCAATTCAATTTATAGCTAATTGCTAGTTATTTCACCCGATTGATTGCTGCGGTAAATGTTCCCATTGCTTAGCCTTCGTATCAAGCACCTCTTGCCAGTGTCTGGCCAACTCCTCCCGGAGACAGAAAAGGGGAAGAAAAATCTTGGTCTGTTTTCCCTTTTCCAGAAGCAGGCTGGGGGTTAGGTTTTTGGCATTGTCGAGAATTATGCAATATGTGAGTTAGTCAAATTTTTTTTTCACCGAGTTTTGAGCAGTCGAACTATTCTCAGCAGCAGATATGCTTGATTTACGGGAACTTGAGGTAACGACCTGCGGGCAAATTATCACTATTATATAATGCAATGTTAACTAACTGGTTCAGGAAATTTGCATCGTTTTTATCATAACTTAAAAATAATCCTCTGTCAATCCCCCAATCTTGAAGAGTTTGTTGCCAATTCTGATATTTTTGTTCAGAGAATTCATCCGAAAGAGTTGTGACTTGAATGCAGAGTGGCTGCTGTTGGCGGCTGCTAACGATCGAATCGGTTGCCATAGAAAGATCTGCAACATATCGATACAAAACAGTGCCTTGGCGATCGACAATTCGGGCTGCGATCGCACGAATCACGATATCATCTCCCGGATCGAATTTGCCGGCCTTGAGTTTTTGTTTCCAGATGTAAAATTTGCGATCGTTTTCGCTCAGCCATTTAGGAAACAGATAGCTGTACCAATACCTTTCCCCCGGAGTCATTAACTCAAACGCGGCTTGCTGTTCTCTTTCCGAAGGTAGAGATTGAACGGCCAGCCAAACCTGAGAATCTCGGATAAGCTGTAGCAAAAAAGCCATCACAAATTTTTTAGCCGTTAGCGAACCGGGTTTAACATCTTTCACCCAGCGATTGATTTCATCCAATCTTCTCGCCAAACTCGGATCTATTGGATCTGCTGCGCTAATTAGGGAGTTGAGCTTATCCTTAATCTCTTGTGCTTGCAAACGACGACCTACTGTACAAACTAAAGCAGAATTGTTGACACCTCGATTTTATTATAGAACCGCGCCAAATTTTCACCGCTGATTAGGTTGAACGCATTAGACTTGTTGCAAAATTCAGAATCGGAAATTTTTAACCGCAGATCAACGCCAATTCACGCAGATGGGTGTTGGCTTTGGCAAAATGTCTATTTTTAATTGTCCTGTGCCTCGGAACTCGAAAAAGTTGCTAACAATAATGTTAAATCATCATCGGTGCGTTCGGAAACGCGGGGCGATCGCAAAAATGACTCTAACTGCTGTTTCGCATCTTCCTCTTCTTTCCACTCGCCAGAAAACCGAAACAAAGGCGCAAAAAACGGCCCGTGCGGCGTGCCTTCCGGGATTTTGAGCGCTAGCATTTGCAAGCCGTCGGAAAAAACAGCCAAGTGCCGCAGTTGTTTCCGCAGTACCTGAAATTGCGCTGTTTCTATCGCATTCGGCGAAATCAAAAAGATAGTTTCGTTGATGTATTCGCCGCAGGGAGGTACAGTCAGGGCGATCGCATTTCCTGCACTATCACCTGCTACCGCCGCACCATCGCCGATTTGAGCAACTGCGATTAATTCCGGCGTAGCAACAACCGCAATTAAAGTGCAGGCTAAATCTCTCGGCGCCACTTCCCGCACAGCCGCTTCTGCTTCCACCTGCGCCCGCGCAACTTGCAGTGATGCTGTCAAGAATACCTGCCATTCATCGTCATTTTGAGGCAGCCTTTCCTGTTGCTGGCAAATCGTTTCGACAACCGCTTCTACAGCAATTTTTGCCCCAATTTCTGCGAGTGCTGCCGAACCAGCACCATCGGCAACCGCTGCCGCTAAAACACCGTTTGGCAAGAGACGCCAGCAGTGAGCATCTTGACAAGGCTGCGATCTTTTTTCGTGGCTGGTACCTATCACCGATGCCGCTACAACTTGCCAATTGAAGGATGAATTCTCCATTAATAACTCTTTAACTCAAAACTTCGTAAATTCAAAACTATGCAACTTCAGGACTGGTTTATTTATCCCTAATTATGTAGGGTGCGCAGTGCGCACCTTACCTACGCTTAATGTAGGGTGCGCACCTTACCTACGCTTAATGTAGGGTGCGCACTGCGCACCTTACCGCTAGTCACTTACTAATGACTAATGACCCATGACTAATACCTAAACAGTTCCCCATCCGGGTGGCGGCAGCGCTACTTGTTCATCAATTTTTGAGTGAGAAACTCTCTGCATACTAGCCGACAGCCAGATGAACATCTCTCTAAAGTCTAATCCTTTCAATTTTACAGGCGTGCGATCGACAATTTGCGCGAGACGGGGGATATTAGCACCTTCCACTCCGACTGCAAAAAATGCCACGCGCTTGTTAGTTTCTTCCTCTTTAATCCGCTGTGCTGCTATTTCCACAACATCGTCGGATTCGCCTTGAGGTTCGCCGTCAGTAATCATAAATACCCACGGGCGGTAGTAGGTAATGCCGTTGTTGCGGTATTCGGATTTGCGGGCCGCAATCGTATCTAATGCTAGCTGAATGCCAGCGCCCATGTGGGTTTGTCCTTGAGCTGTCAGCAGTGGCGTCTCGAACTGGTCGGCGGTCACGAAGTCTTGCACGACTTTGATATGATTGTCAAATGAAATAATCGCGACTTCGACTCGCTTTTTAGCTAGTTCGTCTTTAATGAGGTCATTCCTAAAAATTTCCAGCCCCTCATTCAAGGCATCTATGGGTGCGCCTTGCATGGAGCCGGAGGTGTCCAGCAGGAGGACGCAGGGACAGCGCGGCTCTGGGTTTTCGGCAAATTCTACGGCTTCGTCTAGTCTCATGGTTCGGGGTTGACCTGGGAGTGGCTCGATTTCTAGGTTTATTACTTTACTGTATCAAGTCAGTAACAAAATTAAGTGCAAATTGCTAGGGCGATCGCATTTTACCATTTACGTGAATCGATTTGAGATTTTTGATTGTATATTTTAGATTTGAAAATTGGATGTCTGCCGTCATTCGATTTTAGATTTTCGATTTTAGATTTTCGATTGACCCCACGGATCAATTGGGGGGCTTGAGGATTTTAGATTTGAGATGCTTTCGATTGATTCCACGGATAAATCACGGGGCGGGTACCACCTTTGAAATTAGCTTGTCAAAAAAACAAATTTCTTCCGACCTGTGGTAATATAGACTAATAGTATTACTGCAAAATAAGGATAAATCTTATGATTGCAACAGTCACACATAAATTAACCTTTGACCAATTCCTTGTAGAATGTCCAGAAGATGGACTCTATGAACTGGTAAATGGAAAAATTGTAGAGATGAATTCCACAAGAAATCATGATGATGTTGCTAATTTCCTCTTATTTGGCTTCAATGATGAAATCCGGCGACTGAATTTGAATTATGTAGTCAACTCTACAGCCGTTATCAGAACTGTAACTAAAGCCGGCATCGAACAAGGGCGGAGACCGGATGTCAGCGTAATCGATCGCGATTTGTGGCGATCGAACCGTTCGGCTTATTCTGCCTTACGAGAACCCATCCAACTAGCAGTGGAAGTAACATCAACAAATTGGGAGGACGATTATATAGACAAATTGGACGAGTATCGGCGCCTCGGAGTTCCTGAGTATTGGATTGTCGATTATTTAGCAATTGGCAGCAGGCAATTTTTGGGAAATCCCAAAGTTCCCACTGTATTTGTCCACCTGTTGGATGCAGAGGGCAACTATCAAATAACTGCGTTTAAAGGCAGCGAACGAATTGTGTCGCGGACTTTCCCCGAATTAACCCTGACAGCAGAAGAGGTGATGAATGTTTAAAATCCTTCGCTCTAGCTAGCCCGATCATTATCTCTACAAAATTACTGCAAATATGAAATCTGTTTCTGAAAAAAAAGCTATTAGTCCTTGGTATTACAAACCTTGGTGGTGTCAACCTTGGTCGATTCTTTTAACGGGTACGAGTCTGATTAGCGGTAGTTGGTTTTTATTAAAAACTGTTTGGATAACTGTTTTAGTCGCGATTCCTTTATTGGCTTGGATGGGGTTTTTCTTGTTAGTTTGGCCGAGGTTGATGCTGGAGAGTGGCCTTCTTGAAAAATATCAGGAAGCGGACATTAAACGTTTGGACTAAGGCTTTTAGTGCAGTTCTTAGTAAGGAATGCAAGTCCTTAATCGTTTGTAGTAAGGTGCGCAGTGCGCACCCTACCTTTGAGACTTTCGCAGTTTAGGTTTGTGGGTAATAGTCTTGAAAAGAATGCAAGTCCTTAATCGTTTGTAGTAAGGTGCGCAGTGCGCACCCTACCTTTGAGAC
>NZ_JAUBUR010000012.1:62922-120614 GCF_036705485.1 Microcoleus sp. AT9b-C3
TAATAGTAGTAAGGTGCGCAGTGCGCACCCTACCTTTGAGACTTTCCCAGTTTAGGTTTGCGGGTAATAGTCTTGAAAAGAATGCAAGTCCTTAATCGTTTGTAGTAAGGTGCGCAGTGCGCACCCTACCTTTGAGACTTTCCCAGTTTAGGTTTGCGGGTAATAGTAGTAAGGTGCGCAGTGCGCACCCTACCTTTGAGACTTTCCCAGTTTAGGTTTGCGGGTAATAGTCTTGAATTGCTTTTACTTCCATCGGGTGGGATTTGAGCGATCGAATTCCCGCTGCTGTCGCTTTGGCACCAGCTATTGTGGTAATAATCGGGATTTTGTAAGTCAAAGCTGTGCGGCGGATAAAGATTCCGTCGGCGCGGGATTCTTCCCCAGAAGGTGTGGTGATAATTAGTTGAATTTTCTCATTCTTGATCGAATCCAACAAATTTGGTCGCCCTTCGTGCAGTTTCAATTCCAAATCTACCTCTAAACCTTGCTCTCGCAAAACTTTGCGTGTCCCGTGAGTTGCGACTACTTTGAAACCCAATTCTAAGAATTCCTTGACAACAGGTACAACTGCTAGTTTGTCCCGATCGCGCATCGAAATCAGCACGGTTCCCAACAACGGCATCATTTGTCCGGCACCGAGTTGAGCTTTGGCAAAGGCTTTGCCAAAATCGGTGTCAATTCCCATGACTTCACCGGTCGATCGCATTTCTGGCCCTAACAAGGTATCAGTTCCGGGGAACTTAGCAAAGGGCAATACAGCTTCTTTTACCGAAACATGGGTGGGTATAATCTCTTCAGTAAAACCCAAAGCTTCTAGAGTTTTGCCAGACATGACTCGCGAGGCCATTTTTGCTAAGGGAACTCCGATCGCCTTGGACACAAAAGGCACTGTTCGAGAAGCGCGCGGATTAGCTTCCAAAATGAAAACTTGTTCCCCTTGAACAGCAAATTGAATATTCATCAAGCCGATTACTTTCAGGGATTTTGCTAATTCTACAGTCCAGCGGCGGATTGTTGCCAAAGCTGCGTCAGAAAGCGTTTGGTAAGGGATAGAACAAGCAGAGTCGCCGGAGTGGATTCCCGCTTCCTCAATGTGCTCCATAATACCGCCGATCGTCACATTGCCAGTAGCATCGGCGATCGCATCGACATCAACCTCGATCGCGTTCTCCAAGAACTTATCAATTAAAATCGGATGATCGGGTTCTACTAAGACGGCATAGGTCATGTAACGTTCCAATTCCGTATCGGAATAAACAATTTCCATTGCTCGCCCGCCTAATACGTAACTCGGTCGCACCACTACCGGATAACCGATCCGTTGAGCTACTATTAAAGCATCCTCAAAACTGCGGGCTAAACCATTAGCAGCTTGCTGAATATCCAACTCCCGCAGAATCTTTTCAAATCGCTCCCTGTCTTCAGCAGTATCAATGGAATCCGGCGAAGTTCCCCAGATTTTTGTTTGTACATCGGGGTGATTTTCCAGAGCTTTTTGTAAAGGAACCGCTAATTTCAGCGGCGTTTGACCGCCAAACTGAATAATTACTCCCTCTGGATTTTCGGCTTCGATGATGTTGAGAACATCTTCTTTTGTTAGCGGTTCAAAATACAGGCGATCGCTCGTATCATAATCCGTCGAAACCGTCTCCGGGTTCGAGTTGACCATAATTGTCTCAAAGCCGTCTTCTCCTAGGGAATAGGAAGCGTGACAGCAGCAGTAATCAAACTCAATTCCCTGTCCGATTCGGTTCGGCCCGCCACCTAAAATCATCACTTTTCGTTTGGTAGAAGGCAAAACTTCCGACTCCGGCGCGAGACTGTGGCCTACAGGCGAAACTTTCTTTTCTTCATCGCCCAATTCCCAAATTGCCGCACCCGCTTCGTAGGTGGAATAATAATACGGTGTAAACGCTTCAAATTCAGCGGCACAAGTATCGACTGTTTTGTAAACCGGAATTACGCCTAACTCTTTGCGGTAAGCGCGGACTTGATCTTCCGGGGTTTTGGTGGCGTAAGCAATTTGGCGATCGCTAAAACCCAACTGCTTTACTTCAAACATTGCCTCTTTTGTCAACTCTTCCAACCGCGTTCGTTTCAAGAACTTCTCAGTTTCCAGCAATTCCTGCATCTTATCCAAAAACCAAGGATCAATTCCTGTAAACTCGAAGATATCTTCCACCGACATTCCCATCATCATCGCGTGGCGAACTGTAAAAATGCGATCGGGATTTGGCGTCCGCAATCCGGCGCGAATTTGTTCCAAACTCGGCAACTTTTCCGGTTTGTCGCACCCGAAACCTGCGCGGCCTGTTTCCAATCCCCGCAGTGCTTTTTGGAAGGATTCGTTGAAGCTGCGCCCGATCGCCATTACCTCTCCTACTGACTTCATTTGCGTTGTCAGAGTCGGTTCGGAACCAGGGAACTTTTCAAAGGCAAATCGGGGAATCTTCGTCACTACGTAGTCAATTGTCGGTTCAAAAGACGCCGGAGTTTTCTTGGTAATATCGTTGGAAATTTCGTCTAGGCTGTAACCTACCGCTAATTTTGCGGCCATTTTAGCAATAGGGAAACCAGTTGCTTTCGAGGCCAACGCGGAGGAACGGGAAACCCGAGGATTCATTTCAATAACGATGAAATCTCCGTTGACAGGATTGACGGCAAATTGAATATTGGAACCGCCGGTTTCAACTCCGATTTCGCGAATAATTTTCACCGAAGCATCCCGCAGGCGCTGATATTCTTTGTCTGTGAGAGTTTGCGCCGGGGCGACGGTGATAGAATCGCCGGTGTGGACGCCCATCGGGTCGAGATTCTCGATCGAACAAATAATCACCACATTATCTGCCAAATCCCGCATTACTTCCAGTTCGTACTCTTTCCAACCAATCAAAGATTGTTCGATCAAAATTTGCGATACTGGACTGGCATCAATCCCGCCTTGTGCCATTTCTTCAAATTCTTCTTGATTGTAAGAAATGCCGCCTCCCGTGCCTCCCATTGTAAAAGCAGGACGAATAATTAACGGATAACTGCCGATTTGGTGACCAATTGCTTTGGCTTCGTCGAGAGTGTTGGCAATTCCCGAAGGGCAAACTGCCACACCAATTCGCGCCATTGCTTCCTTAAATAATAGCCGATCTTCTGCCATTTCAATTGCTGGCAACTTAGCACCAATCAACTCGACGTTGTATTTTTCTAAAACGCCATTTTTAGCGACGGCAACTGCTAAATTTAGTGCTGTTTGACCCCCCATTGTCGGTAAAATTGCTTGAGGTCTTTCTTTAGCGATGATTTGTTCGAGGATGGCTGGCGTTAGAGGTTCGATGTAAATGCGATCGGCAGTTTCCGGATCGGTCATAATTGTTGCAGGGTTGGAATTTACCAACACTACTTCAAAACCTTCTTCTCGCAAAGCTTTGCAAGCTTGTGTCCCTGAATAGTCAAATTCGCACGCTTGACCGATAACAATTGGGCCGGAACCAATGAGAAGAATTTTTTTTAAGTCTTGACGACGGGGCATAGGTTCGTAATTAGTAATTGGACAAGGTGGAGGATTAATTTGATATTTTGCATCAGTCTTAGAAACAGGCTTTCTAAGCTGTTCCCCCCAAAGCTTACTCAAAATAGTGCAAGTTTTGTTGTTAATTTGAAATTGTGCACCATTCTCAGCATTTTGGAAGCAGAACCTCACAACTCCGGCTGACAGACACCCCCAGCTAACCAGAAATATTGATGAGAAAAGGGTGCAGTCGATCGGTAAATCAAGACTATTTTAAGTGTTGCGGTCAAATCGTGTTCTAAAATACACAATCCATTTATTCCGCCCCATTAATCATTGTAGGGACTTAGGCCAAGGCGTGTCCTGACTGTGGGGAACGGATAAAATTAACCGGGTTGGATGATGAAATTTCCCCATCGCCCTCGGAGGATGTGACAATCGGAGATCCAGCCATCTAGACGCGGCGATGGAGGACACGGCCGGGCCCCGTGTCCAAAGCGTGTCAACTTAAGCCCATCGTCCGCCAGTCCTCCCACCTGCCCCTCAGTCCGCCAGGGAATGAATTCCCTGTCTAATAGCTAAAGTCCTCTTGCATAGGACTAATGAGTTTAAAAGTGTTCTTCTGAGTCCTCATAGCGAGGACTTGAGTTTTGAGGAAGGGGTTTCAACCCCTCTCGGACTGCGGGTTTAACGTGTTTGTTGACAGGACGAAAGGCAGGGTGTCGTTTCCCTACCGTATTTCAGCCTATTTTTAAGCTTTGCGCGATCGGCGAATGAGTACGCTAATCACTTGTCCCGGCTTTGCACCTCGCTGCGGCGGGCTCCAATCCCCGACGGCGGCAAATCCCAGTCGGTACAAGGTGTGGATGGTTTCTAACACGGCTGCGCGGGAACCGACAACCGTTATCCGCACGACTTCCTGTTCCGATACTGCTGAGTCGTCATTTGGACGCGCGGAAAAGTTATCGTCAGGCACGAATTCCTGTGACATAATATGGTCTCCTGGTTTTTGGTTTTCTAGGAAAACCCAAAAACCCAGCCGCCCCGCACGTTAAAACAGAGCAGGGCGGCTACAGAGAGTGTTAAAATTCTGCTTTGTAAAACTTACCTAAACTTGTCTAAACCCATTTTTAGACACAATTCGGAGTTTACTTCCTACGCTATTGGGTAGACGGCTAATCCCAAGATAAGTAGGCTATCCCCCTCAAGCCGAGGGTTTCCAATTTAAAATATTTAGACTTGCGTTCCAGTCCCGATCTAAAGATATGCCACAAGCAGGACAATCAAAAGTCCGAATGCTTAGTGGCATATCTTTTTTAGTGCCACAATTCGAGCAAGTTTTAGTGCTGGGGAACCATTGGTCTACCAGCACTAAATTTGCCCCATACATTTTGCACTTATAATCGAGTTGGCGTTTGAACTCGTAAAAACCCAAATCGAATATTGCTCCAGCCAGCTTGTGATTCGCCATCATGCCCTGAACGTTCAAGTTTTCAATCTTGATTAGCTTAAAAGTTTTGGCTAAATAAGTTGTTAACTTGTGAAGGGAATCTAAACGAATACGAGCTATCCGTGCATGGAGCCGACGGATTTTATGGTAGATTTTGCGCTGATTTTGGGAGCCTCTTACCTGTTTTGAGGCTTTGCGTTGCAAGGTGGCAAGCTTGGTTTTCGCTTGTTTTAACGGCTTCGGCGCATCAAAGACCTGCTGAGTTGACAGCGTGGCAAAAGAATTAATGCCTACATCGATTCCTACAGAGCTTTCAGATTGTTGAACTGGCAAACGTTCGGCATCAACGCAAAAGGAAACAAACCAACGACTTCCTTCTTTTGAAATCGTAAAAGTTTGAGACACATAACCGCATTCTAGGGCTTCGTAGAGTCGAAAAGTCCCCAAGGTAGGAATCTTAATGGTTTTACCAGCGCTTAGTAAAACTTTGCCGTTAGATGAATCAACTGTAAAAGATTGACCGTCTCGGCGGCTAGCAAATTTTGGATGACCTGCCTTTCCAGAGCGATATCTACTAAAAGCATCTTTCAAGTCAATCAAAGCATTTTGATAAACTCGACTAGACAACTGGTTCATCCAGCCAAATTCAGCCTGTTTCTTGACGTGGTTGGTAAGAACTTTTTTAACTTCGTTGAGTACCTTCGAGTGTGTGAATTTTCCCTCGCTATACATTTGAGTCCGCAAGCTCAACCCAAAGTTAAACACTACGCGCCTGAATCCTGCGTGTTTTGCCATCAAAGTCGCTTCTGGGCCATTTAGTTTGAGCGCTCGTTTAATAGCAAACACAAAACTTCCTCTCAATAATCAACTATGGAGAATTTTAGCGAACTATTGGGCACTTGAGTCAAGCTCTATTAGCCTCCAGACTGCTGCTATCAGTTTGGCTGTTAGCTGTCCATTGCTGTTGGTAGCAGCTTTGGGCAGTGCAACTAGATTTTTGAGCGACGTGGGCTGCTTCCTCTTTGAGGAAAGCAGCCTTATTTTCACAGCGTAGCCACATAGAGGGGCCGCCGTCAATCGATTTAAGATTTTGGATTTTAGATTCGAGATTGAGATTTTCCTGCAACAACTCTATCGATTTTAGATTTTAGATTTTACATTGAGATTTTCCTGCAACAACTCTCCCGTCTCCCCCTCTCCCACCCTCCCCTTCTCCCACTCTCCCCCTCTCCCACTCTCCCCTCTCCCCCTCTCCCACTCTCCCACTCTCTCCCTCTCCCCCCCTCCCTCTCCCTCAATCCAACCTACTAGATGAGGGAATGCGCCGAGGAAGAGGTAAAATATGGAATCGTTCCAAAAGCTTACAATCAAAAATCTAAAATACAGATATGCCTAGAACACAAGTGCGAATATTCCGTGCACCTGCTGCTTGAGGGCAACCACATCAATTTTTGATTTTTGATTTTTGATTTTTGATTTTTGATTTTTGATTGTCCTCCAACAACTCTCTCCATCTCCTATGCCTAGAACACCCAGCGAATATTCCGTACACCTGCTGCTTGATGGCGGCCACCGCGAAGAAGTGCGTTTCGCAACGCTGCAAGATTTTCAAAAGTGGTACAGCAGTACGCTGGTGCCGAAACAAGATTCAAGAGAATTTCTTAACGTCCCGATCAAAAATATTCAAGGCGAATACATGGTAGTTCGGCCTACCAGCGTTCTCGCAATTCGCGTAGAACCGATATTTACTTCTAGCGTCGAACGATACGATGAATAAGGAAAATTATCAATTGAGTAGGAAAGATTGGAAATTGAGCAAGATTTTTCGCTATCAGCTATTAGCGATCGCCTGTTGCGTTTTGGCGATCGCTTTTTCGGTGCCCGCCGTTGCAGCGCCGCCACTGCAACCAATTAGTCTAAATCAATTGCAAGCTGGCGAGTCGGATGATCTCGCCTTTGACGCTCAAATCTGGGGCGAAAATGGCAAATCCGGAGATAAAGAATTGCTGTTAAAGTCGATCGACAACAGCCTCCGCTATCTCAATACATCGGCCGCCGCCACTGCTTACAGCCGCTATCCAGTCGCAGGAGTTACGCGCGATCGAGTCCGCCGTTCCCTCAATCGATTCCGCCAATTAGTTGTCAGTTCCACAACCCCAGCACAACTTCAGGAATCTGTCAAGCGCGAGTTTGTATTTTACAAATCCACGGGCAAAGACGGCAAAGGAACAGTCGCATTTACAGGTTATTTCGAGCCGACTTACGCAGCATCTCGCACGCCTAATTCCGAATACCGTTATCCCCTGTACCGGATGCCGCAAAACATGGCATCTTGGCCGAAACCTCACCCGACCAGATTGCAATTAGAAGGCGAAGATGCTTTGCAGGCAAGTAAAGGATTGCTGCGAGGATTAGAATTAGTTTGGTTGCGCGATCGATTCCAAGCATTTCTCGTGCACGTCCAAGGTTCTGCGAGATTGCAGCTAACTGATGGTAGCATGATGACCGTCGGTTTTGCAGGCAAAACCAGTCACAGTTATACAGGAGTTGGAAGAGAATTAGTTAAAGACGGAAAGTTTACTTTAGAAGAGTTAAATTTGCCGAAACTCAGGGAATATTTCACCAACTTTCCCGCAGATATGAACAAATATTTGCCGAAAAATGAAAGCTTTGTATTCTTCCGGGATACTAATGGAGCTCCAGCCACAGGAAGCATTGGAGTGCCAGTAACTGCCGAAAGGTCGATCGCCACCGATAAAGCCTTAATGCCCCCCGGTGCACTAGCATTAATTAGTACAAAACTCCCTTATCCGAATGCGGCGGGACAACTCGAACAAAATGCCGTGAATCGGTACGTTTTGGATCAAGATACCGGCGGTGCAATCAAAGGCGCGGGGAGAGTTGACGTATTTATGGGAACGGGAGATTTAGCGGGCGATCGGGCCGGTTTTATCAACTCGACAGGAGAACTGTATTATCCGCTTTTAAAGTAGATTAATTCTACTTTATATGATTGTTTGCTGTGCGTCGCAATCCCGGACACGGCAATGCGCCGTGTCCCTAGATCTTATCGCCGACAATCTCTATGTAGATTGCTATAAAATAGAAAATACCCGACCCTCCCAACCCCACAAATGCTAAACAAAATTCTGCAATTCTTCAAACGACTATTTCAGCGAATATTCGGAGCCCCAACCCCACCCACCCCGCCGGGAAATACCGCCATCCGCCCAACCTTAACTGACGCGGAATACGAGTCGAAATTCATGGAAATGCTGGAAGGGGTGAATGCCGGCTGGAGTCGCGGGGATGTAGCGGGATTCTTAATCGCAAAACGCCTTAAAGATGGTGAGTTTGCGGCTTGGTTGCGACGGTTTGGCAAAAGATTGTTAGAGGGCGAACATGATGAAACCGCTGCTACGGATGCGGTGGCATCGCTTCAGGAATTGGCGCAGCGGCTGGTATTGTTAGGTAGAATTGGCAGCGGGGAATTGTCAGAGGTTGCCAGGCAAATTGGGCGGGAGATATTGACACGGTTTCCGCTGCCGGAGGCTGAGGAGGAGGAGACAAAGGGGAGGGTGATTGAGGCGGTGTTTGTTGGGGATGGTTTGGGTTTTTCCGGGGAAGTGAACCGCAGAGGCGCTGAGGCTGCGGAGGCAGAATCGGAAGTTAATGTAGATGCTGAGGCGTGGTGCGATCGAGGGAACGAACAGTATAATTTAGGAAGATTTGAAGAGGCGATCGCATCTTATAATCAGGCAATTGCTCTCAAACCAGACTATCACGATGCTTTGCACAACCGAGAGGTAGCGCAACGTAAGTTAGGCGAAATTAAATAGGCGAACTTGCTTGTATCCATAATTGTTGCTAGTAGTGCGATCGGTATGATAATATTAAGAATTAAGCGCCCTTTTTGGGCTAATTCTCATATATTTAAAATAGGAATTTTAGGACTGAAGTATTCACTACCTACTTAAATTGCAAGGTGCGCAATGCGCACCATACAATTTAATTTGTAAGGTGCGCAATGCGCACCATACAATACGTTTATACTATTAGGATTAATCCCCAATTATTGCATCCAAAATCCACATCGAATGACACAAGTAATCGGCATTGACTTAGGCGGAACCGCAATTAAACTCGGCAGATTCGGCGAAGACGGCATTTGCCATCAATCCTTAACTGTTCCAACTCCTCAACCGGCAACGCCAGAGGCAGTTTTAGTCGCGATGACCGATGCTATTTTACAACTGAATCCGGTCGAAAATGCTGTAAGTGCGATCGGCATCGGCACTCCAGGCCCCGCAGACGCCGCCGGCCGCATAGCCAGAGTAGCAATTAACCTCAAAAACTGGCATAACGTCCCCCTCGCTGACTGGGTGGAAGCTAAAACCGGACTGCCGACCATGTTAGCAAATGATGCCAACTGTGCCGGATTGGGAGAAGCTTGGTTGGGCGCGGGAAGGCAATTTAAAAATCTAATTTTACTAACTTTAGGTACAGGCGTCGGCGGTGCAGTTATCCTAGACGGCAAACTATTTGTAGGTCATCAAGGCGCGGCTGGAGAGCTAGGATTGATTACTATAAATCCCGACGGCCCGGAGTGCAACAGCGGCAATCGCGGTTCTTTAGAACAGTACGTTTCGGTACAAGCAATTCGCCGCGAAACGGGTTTGGAACCTATAGAATTAGCAAATTTAGCTAAGTCTGGAGATGCCAAAGCTTTAGAATTTTGGCAAAATTACGGGCGCTATCTGGGTATCGGTTTGGCAAGTCTCATTTATATTTTGACGCCGGAAGCTATTATTATCGGTGGTGGAATTAGTGCAGGTGCAGAATTTTTCTTGCCGAAGGTTCAATCCGAAATTCAGCAACGTGTACTGCCGAGTTCTCGCGAAGATTTGCAGTTATTGGTTGCTGAATTGGGCAATCAAGCAGGCATGGTAGGCGCGGCAAAATTAGCTTGGCAGCTTGTTCAATAGTTAAAATTTTAAAAATCAGCGCATTTTACTGCGCTTTTTTTATATCTAAAATTAGGGTGCAACCTAAGCACTTTAGCTCAAAAATAAAATGAATGTGAGGAGTTACTAAACATAGTCTCCCTTCATTGTTCATGCTTCTAACTAATGACTGATGACTAATGACTGCTTCATGGCAGAGATTGTCCAGTCGTATTTTTAATGTATTCCTGAATTTCTTGGTAAGTTTCCGGGTTGCTTTGGCGGAGGATAATAATATTAGTTGCACTGTCAGGCAAGCAAAAGCTTAGCCGACCGTTCTGTTCGCAAGCAAAAGAGCTAATTCGACTCATATCGATCGCAAATTCTTTGCGGTCATAATGAATTTTAATCCACGAACCTCTAGAATTGCGATCGATGGTTTTTTTGAGGTAATCGAGAACTTGCTTGTAAGCCTCATAATTGCCTTGGGGATTGAGGATAATCGGCTGACTGCTATTAGGCAGCCAAAAGGTGAGACGCTTGTTATCCAGTTCGCTAGAAAAAGCACTTATAGTGTCAAGGTCAATTATGTATGTACTTTTCTCATAAGTAATTTTGCTCCAATAAGCCACAAAGCCTCCTCAAACCTGTGTTTCCTGGTATTTTAGAATAGTTTGACAACTCATACCATTTTAGATTTTAGATTTTAGATTTTAGATTGGGCATGACTGATGACTATCGGGGTTGGGAAGTTGCCTAAAGTTGCATTTTTTTGGGAAACTGGTATCACCCTTGAAATCCGTAAAAAGTTAAGTAAAAAATCAGCATTTTTACCTTCTGCCTTCTGCCTTCTGCCTTCTGCCTTCTGCCTTCTGCCTTCTCCCTTGTGGTACTAGCCCCCCCAGCCCTAGCATAGGGGTTGGGGGGGAGGTTTTTCAGTCGTTGAGAATGCTGCCCGATATCTAGTCCGGTAAGTGCGACCCCTATCAAATCCTATTGGTCTGTTGGGTGGGTTTTGTAATGTCCATTGTCGGGGCGATTTGAATATTGTCTATTCTAAACCGCCCCTACAGATATCTAATATATCAGAAGTAATCGATCGCACATGATATGAGATCAGTTGGCGACAACTTTCCCGGCCACCAAGTCGCGACCCTGATCTTCTAAAACATCCTGCTTTCCCTGGATGCTAGCGGCCTGGATAAACCCTTGAAACAATGGGTGGGGGGCGCTAGGTCGAGATTGGAATTCGGGGTGAAATTGACAGGCTATGAAAAAGGGATGGTTGGGCAATTCGATCATTTCTACCAATCGGCCGTCTGGAGATGTACCGGAGACTGCATAACCTGATTCTAAGAAAAGATTGCGGTAGGCGTTGTTGAATTCGTACCGATGGCGGTGTCGCTCGTAAATCACTTCTTTCTGATAAAGTTTGAAAGCGAGGGTGTCTGGGTTGACGCGGCACGGATACAAACCCAGGCGCATTGTACCGCCCAAATCGACTACATCTTGCTGTTCTGGCAATAAATTAATTACCGGGTTTGCTGTATCGGGGTTAAATTCAGCACTGTTGGCATCCTTTAGTTGGGCGTTGTTGCGCGCCCATTCAATCACAGCACACTGCATCCCCAAACACAATCCCAAAAATGGAATTTTGTGGTGTTTAGCATATTCGATCGCCGCTATTTTGCCGTCAACTCCCCGAACCCCAAAACCTCCCGGTACTAGAATGCCGTTGATATCTTTGAGATAATTATCGAGGTTTCCCGATTCTAAATCTTCTGAGTTAATCCAGTGCAAATTTAGGTCGCAACCGATCGCAATTGCCGCGTGCCGCAAAGCTTCGACCACCGAAAGATAAGCATCGTTTAACCGCACGTATTTGCCAACTAAAGCAATATCAATTTTGTGATTGGGACTGTAAAGCCTGTTGACTAAAGTTTGCCACTGATGCAAATCTGGCTGGCGATGTTCGAGTTGCAGCAAATTGATGGTTTGTTCCGCCAAACCCTCCTGTTCCATCATCAGCGGCACTTCGTAGATACTTTTGGCATCTTGAGCGGTGATGACGCATTCTTCGGGCACGTTGCAGAATTCCGACAATTTCTGTTTCATGCCCAAAGACAGCGGGCGATCGCACCGACAGACTAAAATATCTGGTTGAATGCCTATAGACCGCAATTCCTTCACCGAATGCTGAGTCGGTTTAGTTTTCATCTCCCCAGCCGAAGGAATCCAAGGTATCAGCGTGACGTGCATATACACAACATTTTGCCGGCCGACATCCTTGCGAAATTGGCGAATTGCCTCCAAAAACGGCAAAGACTCAATATCTCCCACCGTTCCGCCGATTTCCGTAATCACGACATCGGGATTAGTATTTTTGGCTACCCGGTGAATTCGCTCTTTAATCTCATTAGTGATGTGCGGAATCACCTGCACCGTGCTCCCCTGATACTCACCGCGGCGTTCTTTGTTGATCACCGCTTGATAAATGGAACCCGTGGTGACGCTGTTGAGGCGAGACATGGAAGTATCGGTAAAACGCTCGTAGTGACCCAAATCCAGGTCAGTTTCCGCACCGTCTTGCGTCACAAAGACTTCTCCGTGCTGAAACGGGCTCAGAGTGCCGGGGTCAACGTTAATATAGGGGTCTAGCTTCAAAATCGAGACAGAATAGTCCCGCGACTTCAATAGGCGGCCCAAGGAAGCACCGACAATTCCCTTGCCGATGCTGGAAACCACGCCGCCAGTCACAAACACAAATTTGCTCATAGGATTTTCGACTTTAGATGTTTCAATGTCAGGTCAGACTCAAATGTGACATAGGTAATCCATAAGGGCAACCACGGGGGATGACCCCTACACCCATTTGACCAAATTATTGACGATTGTTATGTGCTTGCAACCAAGTTGTCAAATCTGACACACTGGCAAAGTCTAATAGTGCCTCTCCTAAATTCTCTAATTGCTGAGCGGATAACTCAGCAATGCTGGTTTTGATCTCCGGCGACAGCAAGCCGACACTGCGCTCCAACTGACGAACAATTAATGTCACTTTTCCTTGTTTGATGCCTTGTTCGATACCTTGTTCGATGCCTTGTTCGATGCCTTGTTCGATGCCTTGTTCGATGCCTTGTTCGATGCCTTGTCTGATGCCTTGTTCTATCCCGATTCGGGTAGCTTTGGTAATTGCACCGCGCTGGTCTTGAATAAAAATTTCTCGCCTTTCTAAATCCTCCAATTCATCAGGATCGAGATTTGCTTCATTGGCAATTGTAAAAGCTTTGCGGAGTTCCGGTACATTTCCCAACTCTTCCGGTACAGACCTTAACGTCCGAGCGGTTTTCATGAAATATATCCACTTATCAGTCAGAGTCTCTAATTCTGCTAAAGTCTTGTCAAATTTTGGCAACTCAACAAATACAAATTCTAATTCATCCGCCAAATACTCGACCAGATTGTTTTTTTCTTTGATACAAAACCGCGAAATTACTGTTTCCAGATGCTCAAACATTGGGAAATCTGTAATCGTCAACGCAATCACGGGATTTAAGAGGTTGTAGTTTTCGCCGCTTTTCAATTGCACTGAGTAAGCTTTGGTAGCATTGTATAAAATCCGTTTTTCAAAGGATTCTACATTCAACACCTGCATTTCAATAATTACAGTTTTACTGCCACCAATTTTAGCTTTGACATCCAAGTAAGTATCTTTAACTCCTTTGATTTTGGGAGCTAAATAAGGGTCAAGAATTTCTAAATCTTCGATGACTGGCTGCGCTTCGTAGAGGATGGCATTTAAGAAGCTAATCAAAATGTCTTTGCTGTCAGCAGAGCCGAAGATTTTTTTAAATGCAAAGTCGGTTTTGGGGTTGATAAAATTCATGGCTTTTTCAGTTTATTAGAGCTTGAGAGGTTGAGGTTAGAGTTATTTAATTATTTAACTATCATACAATCTTCTAGGTTGGGGTCGCGGACGATCGCCCCAACCGACCTCACCCAAATACGGATGGAAGCCCACAGTCCGCCCCTAGGCGAGTCAATCTAAAATCTAAAATCTAAAATCTAAAATCAGCCCTATGCCCTTGGTGATTTTTCCCAGAAAGCTAACTCAGGAACGTTTCGCGAAGCGTAAAGTCATGGTAAACATAGCACCTCAAGTCTGCTAAAAAAAACAGCTATGAAGTTTGTCTGCGTTATATCCCCTCAACGGTTGCTTTCTGCTGGTATCGCATTGCTCGCTGCGATCGAGTGTGGCGCGTGGCTCGCTCCAAATGCGGCGCGGGCAAACGCTCCTGGGGAAAATTATTCCTCTGTGTCGCCGAAAATCCTCGCTAGTAACGATGTTAATTGCAATGGGGCGCGATCGCCCGAAACTAGCTGTCGAGTAGGCGGTTTGTTCGTCAAAACTCCCAATACGACTCAAGAACAAGTCTTTCCTCTCAAGCAGACTGAAGTTAAAGCCAAAATTGCTGGCAATATCTCCCGCGTCGAAGTTGTTCAGAAGTTTGAAAATCCTTTTCCCGAATCTATAGAAGCTGTTTATATATTTCCTTTGCCCGACGAAGCGGCGGTGGACGATATGGAAATTAAAATAGGCTCACGAATTATTAAAGCGGATATCAAACGCCGCGAGGAAGCTTTGGAAATTTACGAACAAGCCAGAAAGCAAGGCCGGACTGCTGGTTTGTTGGAACAAGAACGATCCAATATTTTTACTCAGTCTCTCGCTAATATCAAACCGGGAGAAAAAATTGAAGTTACGATTCGCTACACCGAAAGTCTCAAGTTTGCCGGCGGCGATTATGAATTTGTGTTTCCAATGGTGGTAGGGCCGCGCTATATTTCGGGAAATTCGACAGGTGCCGATCGCATTAACCCGCCTGTTTTGCCTCCCGGAACACGATCGGGTCACAATATCGCTGTTTCGGTAGAAATAGATGCCGGAGTGGCGATCGGCGATGTCCGCTCTACTTCCCATCAAATTACAACTGACCGCAGCGGCAATATTGTACAAGTCCAATTAGCCAATTCAGACACCATTCCCAATAAAGATTTAATTCTGCGCTATCGAGTCGCGGGCGAAAATACTCGGGCAACTATTTTGACTCAATCAGACAAGCGGGGCGGTCATTTTGCTACTTATTTGATTCCGGCTTTAAACTACAAAACTAATGAAATTGTACCAAAAGATCTCGTGTTTCTGATGGATACTTCCGGTTCTCAACAGGGCGAACCGCTGGCAAAATCTAAGGAGTTGATGCGCCGCTTCATTCAAGGGCTCAATCCCAACGATACTTTTACTATTATTGATTTTGCCAACACTGCGCAAGCGCTTTCAACAACTCCTTTAGCAAATACTCCAGAAAATCGACAAAAAGCAATTAATTATATCGAAAAGTTGCAGGCTAACGGCGGTACTGAATTGCTTAACGGCATTCAAACTGTGATGAATTTTCCGGCGGCGGCAAGGGGAAGGCTGCGGAGTATTGTACTAATTACTGACGGTTACATTGGTAATGAAAATGAAGTGCTGGCTCTGGTTCAGCAGAGTCTGAAACCGGGAAATCGACTTTATAGTTTTGGTGTCGGCGGTTCGGTGAATCGGTTTTTGATTAACCGTTTGGCGGAAGTGGGAAGAGGCACGTCTCAGGTAATTCGTCAAGATGAACCCTCGGCAGAAGCGGCAGAAAAGTTTTTTCGGGAAATTAATCGTCCGGTATTGACTAATATTCAAATTAGTTGGGAAGGAATGGGGGAAAAACCGGAGATTTATCCGATCGCACCTCCAGATTTGTTTGCGAGTGGGCCGCTGGTTTTGTTTGGCAAAAAGAGCGATCGAGCCTCCGGCCAACTTCGCATTCGCGGCACTCTTGCGGGCGGCAAAGCTTACGAGCAAGTTTTACCTGTTAATTTTGCTCAATCCGGCTCTTCGCGGCAGCGGGAGTCAACTTCAGTCGCAGCAAGCGCTACGGATTTTGGCAATCCGGCGGTAGCTCAACTTTGGGGGCGATGGCGCATTAAAGATTTAATGAATCAAATGTTTGGTGGTGAGACTAAATCTCTGGTGGAAGCTGTGACTAATACTGCTCTGAGTTATCGGTTGCTGTCGGAATACACGGCTTTTGTGGCTGTGAGCGAAGAAGTGCGAGTCGAACCAGATGGATCTCGTCGCCGCGTGCAAGTGCCTGTGGAATTGCCGCAGGGTGTCAGCTATGAAGGTATTTTCGAGTCGGAAGGGGCCGAGCCAACTAGAGGCGGCACTCGCAGCGTTACCTCGACTCGCAACTCGGCGCCAGTGAGTCCAGCTCCTGCTATGCCACGGCAGCCCGGTTACGGTGAGTTGCAACGCCCGAAGCCTTTGGTTTCTCGCCTCCAAGTAGTCAGCGCCGAAGGGTTGGATGCCGGGGCACTCGTGGCTTTGACTCAATACCTACAATCGGTTAATCTCCCGGCGGGGGTTAGCGGTGAAACGGTGTGGGAGTTATCGGTACAAGACGGCCGCGTTGCCCGAGTGGCGATCGACCCTCAAACCTCGACGCTGCAAGCAACAGACGCCGTAGAGACTCTCAAGAAGGCTTTGAGTTCCTGGCAACCTCCTGCAGGATTCAAGGGCACGCTGCGCCTGAAGTTGCGAATTAGGCTAGATCCTTAAGCAAGGAGTATCTATGTCAAAAAATATTAACTTTTAATTCAAAAATACCGAAAGGGCGATCGCTACCCCGTGGAAGATATAAAATCTTTATTAAGAGATTGCCTTTAAACAGAAAGTGATGTTAATGAAATTTATACCGTTTGAGGCAAACGCTAAAACAGTTTCCTTTCTGAAACAGTTTCCTTTCTGAAACAACCTTAACAGTAAAGATTTCTGGATCGAAACCCCACAATCATAGAAGGTATGATGCCCTATGGAAGTTAGTGAACTGCTCAACAATTACGAAAAAGGACAAAGAGATTTTAGTGGAGCCGACCTCAGCGGAAAAAACCTCAGCGGATCAATCTTAATCGGAGTCAACCTTTCGCAAGCTAATCTTTCCGGGGCGAACCTCAGCAGGGCGTTTCTCACCAAAGCCACACTCAAAGATGCACAGATGCAAAGAACAAATCTGACTTTTGCCAAAATGGGCGAAACCCAACTTTCGGGTGCAGATTTGACAAAAGCTAATTTGAGTGGAGCTTTTTTGGTAAAAGCAAAATTGCCCAGAGTAAAGTTAACCGGCGCAACTTTAACTAGCGCAAACCTGCGCGGTGCTGTGTTGTGGAATGCCAATTTGTGCAGCGCCGACTTGCAATTAGTTAACTTGCTGGGCGCGAATCTGACGGCAGCTAATTTTAAGTGGGCCAACCTTTACGGTGCAAGGCTCAACAGTGCAAAACTTGTTGGAGCTCAATTAACCGGAGTCAGTCTGCGGCGAGCGCAGTTGACAGGGGTGAATCTCTGCGGTGTAGATTTGAGTGGCGTTAACGTGAGTGAAGCTAAATTAATGGGAGCTAATTTGGAAGGCTCCAATTTGGCAGGGGCGAATTTCAGCGCGGCTCAGTTGCGTGGGGTAAAGTTGGCGGGTGCAAACTTAACCCGGGCTAAGTTGAGGGGAAGTTGTTTGAGAGGGGCTAATCTGAATTGGGCAAAGTTGTGTCAAGCAGATTTGATGGCAGCAGATTTGAGCGAGGCGACGTTAATAGGAGCTAATTTAGATAATGCTTTGTTGGCGGGAGCTATTTTGCCGGAATCTACTAGGCGCTATTTTTCCTTAGCTGGGGCGGGCAGAGTCAATTCTTGGGAAGTTACGGAAATTAAAAATGGGTAATGGGAAAGGGGGAGTTTGGAAGTGGGGAATTGGTAATTGCGTATCTGAAGGGGATTTTTGGGCGGGCATCCCGCCCAACCCCTACTTCCCACAAGAATTTCATCCCACTTGACTTTCAGTTGACAGTTGACCGCTTGACAGTTGACCGCACGCGGGGCGACTTCTACCTGGAAGTCCGAGGATTGGAGTAATGAATAGTCTTCTTTTAATTTCTCCCGCTCATGCTTGGGGCTTTAAACCAATTCTTTTTGGTAAAATTTAGATGCGACACGATCGATTAAATCCGGTAACTAGAATTATTAGAAGTGGTAGATATCCGCGCCTGACAAGGCATTGCCCTGTAGCTACAAAGGATTACGCTCAAGGTTTTTTGTTGAAATCTATTTTTTAATCTCAAATCTAAAATTGTTATGACTGTTAATTTTGGGGTGGTGCTGGTAACTGCTGCATCGGAGGCGGAGGCGGAAAATATTGCTAAATCTTTAGTTGAACACAAGCTGGCTGCTTGTGTGAGTTTGTCGCCGATTCGCTCTATTTATACTTGGCAAGGCGAGATTCATTCCGAGTCGGAGTGGCAGTTGGTAATTAAGACTGATCTGGCTAAATTGGAGGCTTTAAAAACAAAAGTTCAGGAACTCCATTCCTATGAAGTTCCCGAAATTATTGCTATTCCTATTATCGCTGGCAGCGATGCTTATCTCAATTGGCTGGGACAATCTTTAAGTTTGTAGTAAGGACTTTAGTCCTAAAGTGTCCAATGAAGAGGAACCCAAGTCCCTACTACAAATGGTCAGAAACCTACGAATTATGACTGGTAGGGCCGATGACGCCGATTTTATGGCGAAAACTTAGTTCGCCGCCGAACCAGCCTGTAATGCCCAGCAAGGTTGCAACGACGATCGATATTGCTAAACCTGTATATACGATCGGCTCAGCCGGATTTCCTTGTCGCAACAACAGGTTAATCAGGGTAAGTACCATAACCGCCACATTGCCGCCCATGTGCAACCAACCGGCACTGCGATCGCGCACTCTTTTAACTTTGAAAAAATCTAAAAAGCCTGTGATTGCGGCCAAAATCCCCGCCGCAAAACCGACACCCATCAGCCAAACCGAAGCTCTCGCCCAAAACGGATCGCTTGTCAGCCAATAACCGACATCAGTGCCGGCGGCTCCTACTAAAAAGGCTACCGGAAAGATGACGATGATTGGGTGGAGGGGATGGCCTGCAACTGAAAGCGTACTCGTAATGCCGGCATCGCGATACTCTCTGTCGTCACTTTCGAGAATCGGCGGAATATTGGGATAAGGCGTACTATTTCTGGGATTTGTTTCCATGATTTCTACGATAACTTTTGTACAACAAAGCCGTTTTTATTGGATTGAACTTAATCCCAAACCCGCTCGCCATTTTCGTCAACGCGGGCCTGCCGAATTACGTCAGAAATTTCATCGGCGTCTTTGACGTGGTGCAAAGCTTTCTTTTCCCCATCGGGTTCTTCTACGATCACATAAGTTGGAACTGTAACAACATCTCCCGTGATGTCGGGTACGTGGTCTACCGCCAGTTGCTGGGCTTTTTCTTCGATGGTTTGCGGTTCGTCGGCAATACGATCGCCCGGATTGACCGTGCGCTCCATATCTTTGCCTGGTTTGTCGATACTCATAAAAACCTCTCTGGTATTTCTAATTTTTTGCTGACTCTAATTCCTACTATTGAACGAAAAATATCTCTACCTAAACATCTCCCGACGGGTGGAAGTTTCAGTTAGGGCGATCGCAGGCAGCCTCTTCCTGTAGGTAGAGGTTTTTCGATTGGTTCGGAAAAAAACTAAGCTAAAATCTAAGCATGATATTTTCCTTCCGTTTGAGTTGCCCATGAAAAGTTACGATTGGATTGTTGTCGGCGGTGGCATTACGGGTGCGTCACTGAGTTACGAACTGGCAAAAAAAGGTTTTGCTGTGCTGCTTTTGGAACGAGATGCTACCCTGCAAAATGCGACTCGTTTTAGTTATGGCGGCTTGGCTTATTGGTCGGGAACGACTGATTTAACTCGGCAATTGTGTCGGGAAGGGATCGAACGCCACCGCCATTTATCGGTCGAATTAGATGCTGATACTGAGTTTCGCGAGTTGGATTTGCTGCTGACAATTGAGGCAGGTACTGATGCCGAAAAAGTGGCGGCTAATTACGCGCATTTTGCGATCTTTCCGCAGCTTTTGAGTGTTGCAGAAGCTGGCGAGTTGGAACCTTTACTCAATAAAAGTGCGATCGCCGGAGCTCTGATTGTGCGTCACGGTCACATTTCGCCGACTGCCACAAATAAAGCTTATTGTCAAGGGTTTCTACGGTTGGGAGGAACTATAGAATTTGCTGAAGTAATTGGGTTTATAGAAGAGGGAAATCGGATTTCGGGAGTCAAGACGGCCCAGGGAATTTATCGTTGTGAAAATACTGTGGTTTGTGCGGGAGGTTGGAGTCGGAGTTTGCTGAAAGTCGCTGGTGTTTCTGTGGGAGTTTATTTTACTCGCACGGAGATTTTGGAAACAGCACCTGTGGATTTGAAACTCAGGACTTTGGTGATGCCTGCGGTATTAAAACGTTTTGAATTGGAAGCTGAATCGAGTAGAATTGAGGTAGATTTTCTGTGGGATGAACCTGGTAAAGAGTTACAGCCGCCGATTTTAGATTCTGGTGCAATTGGGTTTAAGGATGGCAGTTTGCGGATCGGGCAATTGTCTCGCACTTTGAGCGATTTGAATGCTAAAGTCGATCGCGAAACCAGCGAAACGGCAATTCGTGCAGGAATCAGCAAGGTTTTGCCTGATTTGGCAGGTTTACCGGCAACTTGGCACGAGTGTAGTGTGGCATTTAGCGCTGATAATTTGCCTGTAGTGGGGCCAATTGCCGATCGCCCTGGATTGCACGTTTTTTCCGGTCTCAGCAATCCTTTGGTGATTGTACCTGCTTTGGCTGAGCGATTTGCGAATGCGGCGGGGGGAGAAGAAGATAGGGCGATCGAGCTTTTGTCTCCCCATCGATTTGCTTAAAAATGATATCATGTCCGGCCTGATTGAGACTTGTATGAATTTTGTAGGGGCGGGTTGACTAACAATAATTGCCTGTAATCTACAATCTCATAAACCCGCCCCCCGATACTTTTATCTCCTCTCCGTTGAATTGTCCGCGATGAAATTCTGTCGCGTGGTGGGGGCGGGTTTATGTAGATTGTTAGTCTGGATGATAGATTGTTGGTGAAACCCGCCCCTACAAGTATTGTGCTTATTTTACCGGACATGACTACTGACTACTGACTACTGACTAACAAAGGCAGCGCGACAATAAATTTAGTACCTTTGTCGATCGCACTTTCCACACTTATTGTACCGCCGTGCAGGTCAACTATGTGTTTGACAATGCAGAGTCCCAAACCCGATCCTTTAATATTGCCTACATTAGCACCCCGTTCAAACTGCTGAAATAGTTTTCCTTGATATTCCGGTGTCATCCCAATTCCCTCATCTCGCACGCACAAAATTATTTGTTGATTTTCGCAGCTTAAGTCTAAACTGACCTTGCCACCGTTTGGAGAATATTTAATAGCGTTTGAAAGCAAATTAGTCAGAAGGTGGTGCAGTAGTTTGGCATCGAGATTGGCGTGCAGCGGATTTGTGTGACTGCGGAAATGTATTAGGTGTTTGTCTGTGACGATAGGTTGCAGTTCTTCTAAAATAGAATTGCATAAATCCGTCGCATTAATCTGATTTAAATTTAAGCAAACTTTGCCTGATTCTGCTTTGCTAAGCATTAAAATATCTTCCAGCAACCCACTCATATTACTGACGGCTTTTTTAATGCGATCGACATTTTTATGGGTAGTTCCGGGGTTTCTCTGCAAATCGCTATCTTCTAGCATTTCAGCCGATAACTGTATAGTAGTTAAAGGAGTGTTTAAATCGTGGTAAGCCATTGAAATAAAGCGCGCTCTATTTTCGCTTTTTTCTGCTGCTACTGCCATTATTTTTTTCAGACTAACTGCTTCTTGATGTTTGCTCAGTGCTATCTTGATAGTGGCGTGCATTTCTCTTTCTTTAAAAGGTTTTAGCAGGTAGCCGTAAGAACCAGTATTTTCGGCTCGCTGCAAAGTTGCGTCGTCGGCATAGGCAGTTGTATAGATAATTGGTATATCTAATTCTTGATTAATTATTGCTGCTGTTTCTATGCCGTCAATGTCGCCTTTGATAACTATGTCCATTAAAATTAAATCTGGTTGTAGTTCGCGGGCGCGCTGAATGGCATCCGCTCCTGAAGAAACTATATCGGCGATTTGATATCCCAACTTCTCTAATTTCGGGGCTAAGTTTTTAGCAATTAACAGTTCGTCTTCGACAATCAAAATCTTAATTGCTCTTTCGGCAAAACTCATATTTTTACAATCTTTGAAAGTAGTTTAACTCGTTAAATTTTAAGTGAAATGATGTACCAAATTTTCTGGATATTTCGATGGTTCCTTCTAACTGATCGGTTAAAGTGCACACAACTTGAAACCCCATCGAGTGAGTTTTCCGAAAATCTAAGTTTTGAGGAAAGCCAATGCCGTTGTCCTTAACTAAGAGGTTGATTTCTTGATTGCCCGTTTGATAACATTCTACACTAACTGTACCAGTTGTGCCATCAGGAAAAGCGTGTTTCAGCGTATTTGAAACCAATTCATTGGCAATTAAACCGCAGGGAGTAGCAGTTTCAAGATTTAGGGAAATTGGCTCAGCTAATACCTGCAACTGAATTTGGTTGTTGCTAATATTGTAAGAGTGAAACAAGTTACTTACCAAATCTTCAAGATATTCACCAAAATTAATTTGCGCTAGGTTAGTCGAACGGTACAGTTTTTCGTGAATCAGAGCCATAGAATAAAGGCGATTCTGACTTTCTTCAAACATTTTGCTTACTTGCGGGTCGGCAACTGTGTTCGATTGCAATTCTAACAGACTGGCAACTACGCAGAGGTTGTTTTTGACGCGGTGGTGAATTTCTTTGAGCAAAATTTCTTTTTCTCTGAGGGAGTTTTTCAAATTTGCTTCCGCTTGTTTGCGATCGCTCAGTTCAGCTTGCAGTTGCTGGTAAAGTAGAGATTGCTGAATGGCGATCGCCAATTGATTCACCAACTGCTGAAATAAATTGATTTCCCATTCTTTCCAATCACGAGGGCCATCGCATTGGTGGGCAATCAGCAATCCCCAAAGTTGGCTGTGCTGAATAATCGGCACTACTAGC
Source organism: Microcoleus sp. AT9b-C3 (assembly GCF_036705485.1). Classification (NCBI taxonomy): domain Bacteria; kingdom Bacillati; phylum Cyanobacteriota; class Cyanophyceae; order Oscillatoriales; family Microcoleaceae; genus Microcoleus; species Microcoleus sp. AT9b-C3. The sequence goes on from NZ_JAUBUR010000012.1 coordinate 85,901, forward strand.
TTTGCCCTAACTTGAATTTGTTTCATAAACTCCGCTACACAAGCTGTAAGGAAGGGAGAATCTAGTTCCGAGATCGCAGAAATTCGCCCTTGCAAATAAAGCTGATAACTTTCAGGCGGAAAAACCTCTTCGCCAAAATATCTATCCACGAGTTGGCTGCATCCTTCTGCCACGGCTTCAGCAATTACTCGCCCGCCGCTTTTGGGTAAAAGTTGATAAACCAAAACTCGATCGGCTAATAATACTTGCTGGAGTTCCGCAACCGTGGTGTTGAGAATTTCCTTTAATTGCAAAGACTGGCGGACACGACGGGCGATCGCCTCCACAAGCCGTTCTTGCTCGAACTGCTGCCCCCTAGCGAGTTCGGCGTATTTAGAATTGCTGATATCAGCGGCATAACCAATAATTTCGATCGGAATGCCCCTGCTGTCAACCAATAGTTTTAGTTCCGTCCTTAGCCAGCGGTAACTTCCGTCTTGGTGTAGAAAACGGTACTCGCAAATGCAATTTTTTTGTGGGGACAAATCCGAAAAATTTACTATAAATTGTGGTCGATCTTCAGGGTGAATCCTGCTAGACCAAAATTTACAATCTGCTAATAATTCTTGGGGGTCGTAGCCAAAGATTGTCTGAACGTTGTCGCTGATGTAAGTAGTACAAAAGTCCCCCATCGGTGCGGCGGTAAAAATTACCGCCGGATTAGAACCCAGCAAAAATTGCAGGCGTTCTTTTAACTGCTGAAATTCCATTTCTGCTCGCTTACGATAACTGATATCTTCGATCGCCCCCATGCTGTAGAGAGGAATGCCCTCGCGATCGCGGATCAGCGTCACCGTCAAGTTTGCCCACATCAGCTCGCCATTCTTCTTAATCAAGCGTTTTTCCCTTTGGAAGCGAGCAATCTTGCCCTCGACCAACTGCTTGACTTGCTCCACATCTGCTTGTAAATCTTCTGGATGCGTGAGTTCAGTAAAAGTCATGGTAGCCAACTCCGAATCGCTGTAGCCCAACATCTGGCGGTGAGCTTCATTCACTTTGATCGTGCGGTAGTCGCGCACGCTTGCCAAACCAAGCGCGATCGGAGCATCGTCAAATAAGTTGCGAAACTTTTCCTCGCTCTTTTGCAGTGCAGCTTCTGCCTGTTTGCGAGCGGTAATGTCTCGGGCGACCCACATCACCCGATCACAATCCAGGGGCGAAATACTGGCATCAAACCAGAATAACTTGCAGCCAATTTCCATCCTGTATTCAATTCTGTGGGTTTGGCCAGATGCCAATGTTTGGCGAATGTGGGTCAGGGCAAAATTAGCTTCCGCTTCTGGGAAGATTTCGGCGACGGTTTTGCCCAGCACTTCAGGAGCAGGTTTGTACAGCAGTTCGGGAGCCGTGGGGGCGATTTTGAGGTAGCGGCCGCTTGCGTCGAAAACCAGCACGATATCCGTCATGGCGTTAAACAGCGCCAACAGTTCGGCTTCGGAGTTTTGGAGTTTTTCTTCGGTCAATTTGCGATCCGTAATGTCGGTGTCAGTGCCAGTCAGGTGTAATGCCTTGCCAGAAGCCGATCGGATCGCGCTGCCTCGGGCAAGTATCCAGCAGGTGCTGCCGTCTTTACGCAGCATCCGGTGTTCTACTTCATAAATTTCTGTCACACCCTCTAGATAAGCCTTTACTGCTTCCTCGACTACAACTCGATCGTCGGGATGAACGTGAGACACCCAATTTTCCATGCGGTTAGGAATCTCTGTGTCTTGATAGCCCAACAAAGCTTTCAAAGACGGAGCAATGTAGATTTCGCCGGTTTCCAAATTCCAGTCCCAAACCCCCACTTTGCCGGCCGATACTGCCAGTTCGTACCATTGTGTCCGCTGCACCACTCTCCGTTCTAACTCTGCATTGAGCTGCTGCAAAGCGATTTCTGCTTGTTTGCGATCCGTGACATCCCGGCCTGCAGCTTGATACTCGACGATTTGTCCGCTCTCGTCAAATATCGCCCGATCGATCCACTGCTGCCAGCGAATTTCCCCGCTCGGCAAAATTACTTGGTGCTCGCAGGTAAAAATAGGGTTGTCGGGAGACACAGAAGTATATTGCTGTTGAAAAATTTCTCGGTCTGCTTCTGGCAGCAGGGACAGGAAGCATTTGCCGAGTAAGTCGAACGGCTGCTGGCCGAAATAACGGCAGTAAGCTTGATTGACAAAAGTTATTTTACCGTCTGGGAGGTAGCGGCAAATCAGTTCGGTTTGGTCTTCCACAATCGCCAGGTAGCGCGCCTCGCTCTGCCGCATGGCATTTTCGGCCTTTTGGCGATCGCTGACTTTTTCTAGTTCACAATTGCCTTCTAACAGTTCGCATTGTTCCTGGAGGTTTGCCACTTCTTGATTCAGTGCCTCGATCCAGCTATACATTGCTGGGCGAATACTTTTTCCGCTGATTAAACCTACTGGCTGACCCCGTTCATCTACAATTGGCAAGCAGTCGATCGAGTATTGACAAAATAGCTTGAATGCGGTAATGAGATCTGTAAATTCTGATTCTTGTAAGACAATTAAATTCTGCCTCATTGCGTCGGCAACTTTCATGCCTTGCCATCCGTATTCGGCCGCGGCTAAGTTCAGCACATCTTCCGGGGTTAGCAGTCCGACTAGCTGATTTTCATCGACAACTAAGACGCAACTAATAGATGCTTTTACAGTTTCGTTTGAGTCGGGAAATGCAGGTGAATTAGGGAGTGGGCAAGGGTTGCTCGGCCCACGCATCAGGGCGATCGCGTCTGCGAGCGAAGTTGAGGGCGCAACCGTCACAGGGTGGCGATCGACAGCTTCGTCGGGCGATCGTAAATTTGCCGACAAATTAGCAAGTTCCATTAGTCTTGGTCAAAAAGTATTGCTAATTAACTTTAGCAATACTTTTAGTCATCAGCCAGATGACTGATGACTGATGAGCTGCCTGATTTTCGGCTAATGAGAATATAAGTTTTCATTACCCCTTTGCCTTTAACTTCAATCATTCCTCGCTCCTGAAATAAATAGTTATTTTTCAACAATTTATAAGTAGTTTCGCTCACTTGAATCCGCCAAGGCAAACCCTGAGATTCCATGCGGGAAGCAATATTTACCGTGTCACCCCATAAATCATAAATAAACTTCTTTATACCAATTACTCCGGCAACAACCGGGCCGCTGTGAATGCCGATGCGGATGCTAAAATATTTATTATGGCTAGCATTAAATCGGGCTATTTCTGCTTGCATATCTAGGGCAATTTGGGCGATCGCCTCTGCGTGGTCTGCTCTGGGTTCAGGCAGTCCTCCTACTGCCATGTATGCGTCGCCGATAGTCTTGATTTTCTCTAGGCCGTGCTGTTCGCACAAAAGGTCGAATCCTGAAAAAATCTTATTGAGGAGCTCCACAAGCTCGATCGGATTCATGACCGCAGACAAAGCAGTAAACCCCACAATGTCAGCGAACAAAACAGTCACTTCAGGAAAGTATTCGGCAATAGTAGTTTCATTTTGCTTGAGACGTTCTGCTATTGCCTTGGGCAAGATATTTAACAGCAGCTTTTCTGATTTTTCTTGTTCTTCCCGCAGGGCATCTTCTGCTTGCTTGCGTTCCGTAATGTCGTGATAACTCCAGACTCGGCCGATAATTTTATCTCCCAGCCGCTGCGGTTGCGAATAGCGTTCAAAAAATCTGCCGTCTTGAAATTCCAACAAGTCGTAACTTTCGGCTTCGGGCTGCTCGTCAAGCGATTCTATTCTCTCTTGAAATGCTTGGGGGTCTTTGAGCTGGTTCAGGACAAAGGCGATCGTTGCCGCGTTATCTCGCAGTGCCATCACTTCGTTAGGTATGCCCCACATTTCCACAAATTCTCGATTGAAAGTGACTATTTTTCCGCTCCTGTCAGTAGCTAAAATACCATCAGCAGTAGAATCAAAAGTTGCTTGCAGCAGGGACACAGATTTTGCCAGGGCGTCTTCTGTCATTTTTCGAGCAGTAATGTCTCGCAAAATAGCGCGAATCGCTACTAGCGAACCAGCCGCAAACTTACAGCTTAGGCTGCCTTCCAACAAAATTTGTTCGTGATATTTAGTGATAAATATTACTTCAATCGATTCTGGATACAAGGTATTTTCATTTACCGTTTTTTGGGTAAAAAGTTGATACAATATATCCAGAGACTCTGGGGAACTGTTGGGATGAATAATATCAAAAACAGTCATTTGAGCAATTTCTGCTTCGCTGTAGCCCAGAGTTTCCCGCCAAGCCCGATTTACATACAAAAAATGACCGTCCGCTCCAATACTTTGAATTAAGTCAGTAGCATTTTCAAATAAGTCTCGCAGTTGTTCTTCGCTTTCCCGCAAAGCTATTTCCGCTTGCTTGCGCTTGATAAATTGACCGATTTGGCTGCCGATTGTCGCCATTGTCTGGAGCAATTCTTCATCGAAACACTGCACTTCCAGGCTAAATAAAGTCATCACCCCCAACACAGACCGGGCATAATTTTCCGACTCGTAGTCGCCAAAAATTGGGAAACCAAAAGCTCCGTGCACTCCTTCTTCGGCAGCGGTTTCGCGGCGCATACAACTGTCGCTTTCTGTGACATCTGCAATCCACTGAGACGAACCGCTAGCCCAAACCAGACCGGGCAATCCTTCGCCCAATGCACAGGTCATTTGTTCGGTAAATTCGGCAAATTTGGGGATAGAAACTGAGCGTTTTGTCCAACTGGCGACGCACCGAAGCAAATTGGGGTCTGACACCCCAGTTATTCTCTTAGTTTCTGACAGCAATTTTTCCCCAGCTTCTGGCATCCAAAGTTCGATGGTATCCCATCCCAAACTGTCGCAAATTACGGGAAGAATTGCTGCTATAGCTTTTTTGATTGTTTCGGATGCCGACAGGATGCGAGTGGTGATGTACTGAGTTATTTGTCTCTTGCGGGCCCGCTGTCTATCGGTCACATCGCGGCCGATGTACACGAAATCTTGAACCGCACCTCTTGCTTCAGAAATACCTTTAATTTCAGTCAAAATCGCCGTACAGGAAAACGAAACTGTTAGCTGTTCTCCGGTTTTTGCCCGGCAAATTACTTCGGTGTCCGTTGGAGATTGTTGAGGTTCCGCTTGACTGACTGCTTGCAAAGAGGAGCCAAATGCCGCAAGAGCGTCTATTTGCTGGCCTACTAATTCTGATTCGCTGTAACCGAACAAATCTTGAGCAGCTTGATTGACTTTTTTAATCTTTCCCGAGGCTGTTGTTACCAACAAAACTTCGGCCATTGAAGTAATAATTTTTTCAACATAATTATTAGTAGCCGCTAAGGTACTCAATAAAATATCCATTTCATTGGTAGCTTGCACTAGAGTTTGTTCTAAAGCCATCCTGTCGCTTACGTCTTGAAAAAATATAATTAATCTCTGATAATTATCGTCATTGGTAAACTCCACGATATACATATCAAAATAAAGCCGCGAACCATTTTCTAATAATCGCGTCATCGCTTTTAATTCAAAATTCGGCAAACGTTTTTCAAAAATATCGATTAAAATTTCTTCAGTTCCCACCAATTCGGGAAAGGGAATGCGGACATCGCTGCCGGCGACTACTTCGTCGGGAGAGTCGGCAAACCGCTGCACTTTCAGGGAAATTTCTTGGATTAAAAAGTTTTTATCCAGTGCTAGGTACTCCAAGTGGTGGGGAACTAACAGTTTTTTTAACAAGGTTTTCATGTGAGGTTTTTAGTATTGAAGGCGCCCTCTGGATGTAATTATATAAGATTTATTTATTTATCGCTGTTTTTCAAAGGGAATTCTGACTATAAAGGTAGTGCCTAGCTCTATCTCGCTGGAAAATTCGATTTGACCTCCGTGCAATTCTACGCACTGCTTGACTATGGATAAACCCAGTCCTGTACCGGGTACTTTTCCGACATTTTTGGCTCGATAATAAGATTCAAACAGTTGTTCTTGGTCTTCTATAGGAATGCCAATGCCTGCGTCTTTAATTTTAAATATAGCTTCTTCATTATTCTGACAATTTAATTCAAAATAAATAGGGCTGTCGAGGGGCGAATATTTTACAGCATTTGACAGCAAATTTGTCAAGATGTGTCGCAGCAATTTTGGATCTAGTGCAGGCAACTCTTGCGTTTCCTGCGAGTCGGTATCATTTTGTTTCGCGGGCGTAACTAATTCTTGATAAATAAAGTTAATTGTATGATTTTTTCCATAACTAATTTTAATTGATTCTACTAACTCGCTACAAAAGTTTTTTAAGTCAACTGGTGCGGGATAGAATTCGAGTTTTCCTGCTTCGGCGCTGCTAAGCAACCGCACGTCCTCTAATAGCTGAGCCATTTGTTGAGATGCAGATTTAACGTGTTGCAGGTATTGTTGTTTTTCCGCGTGGGTGATTTCGTCCCCGTAGTCTTGGAGGATTTTAGTAGCAAATAATACGGTACTTAAAGGATTGCCGAATTCGTGAGCTATCATCGAGAAAAAACGAGATTTTACCTGTCTGAGTTCTTGCTCTTTTGCCAAAGAGCGGCGAATTTCTATTTCTTGTTGCTTGCGTTCTGTGATGTCCCTGCCGATATAGATGAAATCGTAAAGTCCCTCGAATTCGGTCTGAATTGCCGAACAGGAAAATTCTACCCAAATTTCTTCTCCTGCTTTAGTAGTGCAGACTATTTCTAGTTCTCTACGCAGCTCTTTCTGAGACAAAATATAGAGGTGGCGAGCTTGGTAAATTAATGTTTCTTCGATTAATATTAAAGACAGGGGGTTGCCGATAAATTCTGCTTCGCTGTAGCCAAATAACCATTGTGCTGATTGATTGACTGTTTTGATAATTCCTAATGTTGTTGTCACCAACAAAGCATCGCCCATCGAACGAATAACTTTATCTATATAATCTTTAGAAGCGGCTAAGGCACTAACCAAAAGATTAGCTTCATTCGCGCTCTGAATCAACGATTGCTTCATCACCATCTTTTCGGTGGTATCTTCAATCAAAATTAGCAATTTATTTGGCACATCTTCTTGTTCTTCTTCATATTTGATAGCCAACATATCAAAGTATAAAGGGCGGTTGGGATCGGCAGACCGAGCGATACCTTTGATTTCAAAACCCGGCAGCCGTCCCATAATGATAGACATGAGGATATTTTCAATGCCAATCAGTTCGGGAAAACTGATGCGAGCATCTGCACCGGGTATTGCCTCGCCCGGAGTATCGGCATAGTTCTGCACTTGGGCGGAGGTTGCCTGAATGATAAAATGGTGATTGACTACAAAATACTGTGTTTGTCGCGGCCCTAACAGCTTTCTTAACAGGGGGTTCATACTTGTTCTACCATTGTGTAAGCTAGTTTGTAGAAAATTTCGTCAACGTCTTTGCCTGTTTTAGCAGATGTCGTGCAGACTCCTATTACTTTGTCTTGACCTATCGAATGGGATATTTCCACTAGCAGCGCTAATTTTTCCTCGTCAATCAAGTCTACTTTGTTCAAAGCGACGATAATTGACCCTTTAGGATTGACTGAAGAAAAAAGCTGAATGTGTTCGGAGATTCGCTCAACTGTTTCGGAGCGGCTGACATCCGCAACGATTAAAACGCCGCTAGCTCCCTGCAAGTAAGTCGGTGCTATTCCTTTGAATTTTGTATGCCCTTCTAAGTCCCAAATCAGCAACTTTGCCGTCACGTTTTCCCGCTGTTTTACCCCTTCTAATTCTACGATTTTGCTGGAAATTTTTACTCCCACGGTGGAGAGGTATTGGTCGCTGAATTGCCGATCGACAAAACGGCGGATCAGGCTGGTTTTGCCCACGCCAAAATCGCCGATCATGCACATTTTTTTAGATATAGTAACTGACATAATTATTTACTGTTTATGGTCTTAGTTATGGGTTCAAATAGCACGCATCTGCCTAAAAGTCGTGGTTGATTGGGTTCCACGTCGGCAGGAGGATGCGCGACGCCAACCGTTTGGAGGCGCTTCGGATCAGCACCTTGCTGCACTAAAGCATCTCGCACGGCTGCGGCACGCCTCAGCGACAACTGTTGGTTTGTAGCAAGTTCTCCACTTTGATCGCTGTGCCCAATTATCTTAATCTGTTTTTGAGGATATTGATCCATGAATTTTTTGACACTGGCGATGATTTCTTCATCTGTTGAGTCTAATTTTGCGGTTCCTGGCTCGAAGTAGATGCGGGTTGTAATTTTCAGGGGATCTAATTTAACCGTACTGATGACCGACTGAACACCGGGAATTTGTTTTAAGGACTGAGCTATTTTCTGTGTGTCTGCTAGGTCTATAACTGTGCCATCTACTGTAACTTTACGATCGCCATACCGACTAGAAATAGAAACGCCCTCTCTCTGGTTCAAAACGGCGGTAATCCGCTGCACCTCAGCCGCCGTCAAAACTGGATCTGGGGGGACATCGACAGCTATAATTCTATTATCTAATTGCAATTTCGGTGCAGTTGATGCGGCTATTTTTTCCGCTTGTGCCCGCAATTCTTGATTGGGCAACTTTCCGGTTAGCTTTAAAGTTTTGCCATCAACTGCCACATCTAAGCGGTAGACTGCTAATTCGGGAGTGGATGCTAAAGCTGCGATGGCATTTGCTTCGAGGCGGCGCTCCACGCTGCTGCGGTACTGATAAATTCCCCAAGGTACTAAGATTAAGCTCAAAGCTGCTAAACTGATAGCCGCGAGGGCGATCGGGGGTTTTGTTGATTTTTCCGTTTGTAGCGGGTCGAATAAAGTTTTTATACACGGGTGCAGCGACTCCGGTATCGTACCCGGATCGCCGTTAAACTCGTGAATTACTTTAGCGTAATTAAGAATGAGATTACTAACGGTTTCTCGTATTTTCTTGATGAAAGAGTCGGGCGGTTCTCCTTTAATCACGACTGCCATGTAGCAATATCCCGCTACTTCTAGCATAATCTTGGAGTCGCCGTATTCAATTTGATTTAGTTCGGAAACTTCTCCCGGCCTAACGATACAGTCGTTAACAAAGCTGCGAATAGCTGTGAGCATTCCTGCTACCATTTCTGATTCTAAATGGTAGCTTTCTGAGTTTTGAAATTCGGAAATTATCAAGCCTGATGCTTTGTGAATTAAGAAGGCGGCTTGGACTGTAAAGGGTACTGATTCTTGGAGGATTAATTCAGCTTCGGAGACTCCTTGTACTTGGGAGCGAATTTTTCTTTTGAATCCTTCAACGCTGATGGCATTTGACACTTTTTCATTGATTGTCTTGATAGCTTCTGCCATGTATCGGGCAATTGTACTGCCAATTACGGGATAGAGCGCATCCACCATAGAGTCGCGTTCGAGTTCAATTTGGGCTGTAATCGCTTTGCCCATTTCCGGTGCAAGGGCTTGAGCGATCGACTCTTGGTCGAGGCGAATTTGCTCTTTAATCGCCAGACCAATTTCTGGGGCGATCGCCTTAGCAATATCCGCTGGCGAATTCACTATTTGTTGAGCAAGTGCGTCGGGAAGCAGCTCAGCTATTGCCGCACTCATTGCCGACTTATTTTCCTGAGTTTTTGCCCTAATCACTTCGTCAATAATTGGCCCGATCGCCTTGACAACTTCTTCTCTGGAGTCGGCAATTTTGCGGCTGAGAATTTCTGCGATCCAAGGCAGCATCAACTCAATCAACTCTTGGGGCTCGTAGATTTGGTGCTCCAATTTTCCTAATTTATCGTCGATTGTTGCCATCAGGTGGCGCACCCCGGGCAAATCGTTTTCTGCCAGCAGATTTTTGACTTGCTCGATATCTGATATTTTTGAGCCGAAAATCAGATTTTGCAGCGTTTCCATCGCGCTGTCGGCTTGATTTAAATCTTGTTTAATTTGGCTTAATATTTCTGTAGGCTGCGATATCGCGGTCGGCGGTTCTACCAAGTTTGGCATCGATTGAAGCGAAGCTAGCACCGGATCTAAATATGGAGTTTCTGGTGACTCTGAGACTGTGGAAACTATGAAGTCATTGGAAACTTCCGAGGATTTTGACTCGGTTGGGGCAGGGGAAACATTTTGTAAATGCCGATCGAACTTGTGGGATTCTTGAGCCTGTACGTACTGTAGAGAATCTTTCATTGTCAAGTTAGACAATTCTTCGACAGGCTGTGATTCCTCCTCCAAATCCGGCTGGGCGATCGCAGAAACATCTATAGTTTTAGCGGAGGAATAGTCTTTTTCCAGTTCTGAAGTGTTGAGTTTGTGAGTAGTGAATAGCAAACTTTTGAACTCGTCTGCAACAGGCGGGGAATCGCCAGACTGGGGTTGGGGAGATCCAGTTTCGGGTACACTCGCTGCAACCTCCTCTGGCGCTTGCTCAGAAATACCTAACAAATCCATCAACCCGCCGAGGGCCCCAGCTTGATTATTTTCGCCACTGCTGTCATCTTCGGGCTCTGCATTTTGCTGGTTGGAACCTGCAATAATTTTGAGATCGACTAACAGATTCAGAAAGGGTTCTAGCTGGGTTGCTGGATCGGCAGCAGACTCGTCAGGTTGAGAAACAAAACCCTCTAACTCATTTTCGTCAGCCGGATTTTCTTTCGGTAAAGCCATGCGTTATTATCCGTGATGGTGGCGCTCCGGCAACAGAAATTCGTTATTTAACTTATTATCAGCAACGCCTTTAAGTTCGGGTACAAATTCTGTTCCTTTGAGCCTCATGCCGAGTTCAAACAGAATTTCTGCCATGTCGTCTCTAGAAACTTTAACATCTCTGAGCATAGAAAAGCGACGGTCGAGTTCTTCAAAAACCTGGGTTTTCAAAGTGCGGGTTTCTTCAGATAGTCGCTCTCTGGTTTGGGAGAATTCGTCGCGAAGCGAACGGGTTTGATTGTCAATAGCCTCGTCGAGGGCTTCAATGCTGCTGGATAATTTTCGGTTAACGCGATCGACTTGCTGACGGATGTCTGCGCTTTCTTCTTGGGTGTTTGAGGTGAGCGATTTAACTTTTTTTTCTAACGAATCAACTGCAGCCCTCATTTCTCCTGAAAGAACTGTTTTTACTTGTTCGATGCGAGTTTGCATATCTTGCTGCATCATCGACAAGTCGGAATCTATTTTATCGAAGCGATTGTCGTATTCTCTAAGCTGCGCTCCAAAAATTATATCGCGAATTTGGTCGATATTTCCCAGCCGTTCGCGCATTTCTTCTTTAGTTATTTCGGCCATGCTTGTACCTAGAATCTCCGAAGATTGTGAGTTTAAGAACTGTGCTAGTGATTTACTACCGTTGTTGGTGGCACTAGCTTTTTTGAGTGGGCGGGCTTTTATTTTTTGAACTCTCACCCCTGCCTCGGAGATGTGATTTTTTAGAGTCTTGACTCTAAATATCCTGAGATTCAAATTTTTGAGCCTGGTCTTGTCACCAAAAATGGCGGTTGGCGATCCTTGGCTTGCAGCAAGCTCAGAGAAGCGTAGATTTGCTGCTATACAGGACAGCGGGGTAGATTTTAATGTCTTGTACTGACATCTTCAATGATATCGCATCTTGACAGTGCCTCATACCACAGCGCTTGATCCCAGGCAAAAAGCGGGCGGGTGCGAGCGCCCACGTCCTATTATATATAATATATAACTCAAAAGCTGCACAGATCGCTCGCCGATCGGCTCCGAGGGATGTAGCCTTTGAGCAGAAAGCACTTATACAGCCGAAATCGGTTCCTCTCTCCCCCTCTTCCCCTCTCTTCCTGCGATCGCCCTATAAAAATTCATAGGGCCCGATCGACAGCGACCAGACCCAATAATATGAGAACTTTGTTTTTTCTAACAAACGAGATGTGTTTCCAATTGAGAACTGTTTGAGAACTGTTACTTACTAGGGTTTACAACTTGTGCAGCTTTACTTTTAATCCGCAACCACAATAAGTCTGACTCGACTGCGGTTTGGCTTGACTGCTCGATCGGCAGTTCGCCACTATTCCAAGTTGTGTTCGGTTAATTTCTGCTGCGCCTGGGAATCTAGACCGGAGACACCATGTCTATATCCTCGAACTTTGTTTCTAAATATAGCGACCTCCTTTCTCTTTCTGTCCCGGTGTCTATTATTAAGTTAGCATGGCCTTTCGGAGGAGTAAAGCACTATTTGCAAAACTTGATAGGTCTTTACATTACTAAGTATAATGATATGAATATCCACATAGATGTCAGTTAGGACTCACGCACTCCGAACAAAGAAACCGGGTTTTTCTACCGAAATTGAGGATTTTAAGCAAGTATTTTGGTTGAAAAACCGGGTTTCTGGACACCCGTGCGTAAGTCCTATAAATTCTATTGTTGCTACATCTTTACATAATTAACAGTTCTTGTCATGTCTATTTCTCCTAAGTTTCTCAGTGGCAGCCAAATCCGCCAAACATTCCTCGACTTTTATGCTCAGCGGGGACATAAGATATTGCCGAGTGCTTCTTTGGTGCCCGAAGATCCGACAGTGTTGCTGACGATCGCCGGAATGCTACAATTCAAGCCGATATTTCTCGGACAGCGCGCCGCCGAATCACCGCGCGCCACGACTTCTCAAAAGTGCATCCGCACCAACGACATCGAAAACGTCGGGCGCACCGCCCGCCACCACACGTTTTTTGAAATGTTGGGCAATTTCAGTTTCGGGGATTATTTCAAGAAACAGGCGATCGCCTGGGCGTGGGAACTTTCGACGGAAGTTTTCGGTTTACCAGCGTCGAATTTGGTTGTTAGCGTTTTCCGAGAAGATGACGAAGCTTTTGCGATTTGGCGCGATGAAATTGGCATTCCGGGCGATCGGATTCAGCGCATGGGAGAAGATGACAATTTCTGGCAATCCGGCCCGACAGGCCCCTGCGGCCCGTGTTCGGAGATTTACTATGATTTCTACCCAGAGAGAGGCGACAATATTGACCTCGAAGATGATACCAGGTTTATTGAATTCTACAACCTGGTTTTCATGCAGTACAATAAAGATGCAGAGGGCAATTTAACACCGCTGCAAAATCAAAATATTGATACTGGCATGGGACTGGAACGGATGGCGCAAATCCTCCAGAAAGTCCCCAATAATTACGAAACAGATTTGATTTTTCCGATCATTCAATCGGCGGCGGAAATTGCCGGAATTGATTACCACAATAGCGATGAAAAAGTCAAGGTTTCGCTGAAAGTAATTGGCGATCACATTCGGGCTGTGGTACACATGATTGCGGACGAAATTCGCGCGTCGAATGTTGGTCGGGGTTACATTTTGCGCCGGTTGATTCGCCGGGTGGTGCGCCACGGGCGGCTGATTGGAATTCAGGGCGAATTTACGGTGCGGGTGGCCGAAAGTGCGATCGCCCTTTCGGAAGCAGCTTATCCGAACGTGCGATCGCGGGAAGCTCAAATTAAGGCGGAATTGGCAAGGGAAGAGGCGCAGTTTCTCAAGACTTTGGAACGCGGAGAGAAGCTGCTGGAGGAAATTGTCGATCGCACAAAACAGCAAGCAAACCAGCAAATCAGCGGTCAAGATGCTTTCACGCTTTACGATACCTACGGTTTCCCCTTAGAACTGACTCAAGAAATTGCTGAGGAACAGGGAATTACTGTAGATTTGGACGGATTTGAAAGGGCGATGAAGGAACAGCAAACTCGCGCTAAAGATGCTCGCCAAACAATCGATTTAACCGTGCAGGGTTCATTGGATAAGTTGGGTGAAACAATCCAAGGAACTGAGTTTGTCGGTTATGCTGAATTGTCGAGTTTAGCTGAGGTGGAAGTTATCTTGGTTGACGGCAAATCTGTCGAGGAAGCAGCCGCCGGTACCGAGGTACAAGTTGTGTTGAACCAAACGCCGTTTTATGCAGAATCCGGCGGACAAATTGGCGATAAAGGTTATTTGAAAACCGGAGATAATGGTGATGGTTTGTTGGTGAGAGTTGATGATGTGAAGAAGGAATCGGATTTCTTCGTGCATTTCGGCTTTGTGGAACGGGGAACGCTGAGAGTGGGCGATAGTATTACTGCGAAAATTGACAATAGCGGTCGTCGCCGAATTCAGGCTAATCACACAGCAACTCACTTATTACAATCAGCTTTGCGGAAAATTGTAGACGATTCGATTTCGCAAGCTGGTTCGCTGGTATCGTCAGAGAGATTGCGGTTTGATTTCAATTCTCCGCGCGCTGTCACAGCAGAAGAGTTGCAGAAAATTGAGGATTTAGTTAATAGTTGGATTGCTGAAGCGCACGCTGCTGAAATTGCAGAAATGCCGATCGCCCAAGCGAGGGAAAAAGGCGCGACTGCGATGTTTGGCGAGAAGTACGGCGATGTGGTGCGGGTTATCGATTTTCCCGGCGTTTCGATGGAATTGTGCGGCGGAACTCACGTCAGCAATACGGCAGAAATCGGGCTGTTTAAGATTGTTTCCGAAGCCGGGGTAGCGGCGGGAACTCGCCGGATTGAAGCGGTTTCCGGTCAAGCTGTTTTGGACTATTTGAACGTGCGGGATAAGGTAGTGCGCGATTTGGGCGATCGATTTAAGGCGAAGCCTGAAGAATTGCCCAACCGGATTACTAATTTGCAGAATGAGTTGAAGGATACTCAGAAACATTTGGCTGCTGTGAAATCGGAATTGGCGATCGCGAAATCCGACCAGTTGCTGAGTGCGGCGGAGGCTGTCGGCGAATTCAAAATCATTGTAGCTCAATTAGGAGATGTGGATGCAGAAGCGCTGAAAACTGCGGCGGAAAGATTGCAGCAAAAGTTAGGAAATGCTGCGGTTGTTTTGGCATCAATTCCTGAACCGGATAAGGTAAGTTTGGTGGCTGCTTTTAGTCCTGAAGTCAATAAGAAAGGATTGCAAGCTGGCAAGTTTATCGGGGGAATTGCTCAAATTTGCGGCGGAAAAGGCGGCGGGCGGCCTAATTTGGCGCAGGCTGGGGGACGCGATGCAAGTAAGTTGCAGGAAGCGTTGGAAAGTGCTCGCAATTTGTTGGTTGAAGGGTTGGGGTAATTCATCCCCGCGCCGAGCCCAGAAACCGGGTTTTTTCGACAATAATCGCCCAACACCCAAAAACTCCCAAAAACCCGGTTTCTTCATCCCCGCGCCGAGTCCAGAAAAAATGTACAATATCCCAAACATGGATAGTGCAATGAAAAGCAAAAAACAAACTTATTTCGACTTGATCGAATCCCTGATTAACTCCCCCAACGAGGAAGCACAAATCGCCATCCTGAAATCCAAGGAAAAACGGATAGATGATGACTTTGCGGATTTTTTGCGTAAATGGGCAACTAAAATCATAGCAGAAAATAATTTCCGCCACGCTAGAGACATTATTATTAATATTTTAAACTTCAGTAACTTGATTCAAGATTTTCCACTGGGTAGCCCAAGGAGCAATATGGAAATTGCCATTGCAGGATATGAGGTGGGACTGAAAATTTTTAACCGATATGATGATCCCCAAAAATGGGGAACTCTTCAAAATAGTTTAGGAACTGCTTACACGGACAGAATCAAAGGAGAAAGGCAGGATAATCTAGAAAAGGCTATCGCCTTTTATGAAGCTGCTAGTCAAGTTCATACCCGCCCTGCTTTCCCGGAACAATGGGCTATGACTCAAAATAATTTGGGAGAAGCTTACCGTAACAGAATCAAAGGAGAACGTGGTGAGAATATCGAAAAGGCGATCGCATTTTATCAAGCAGCTAGTGAAGTTTACACCCGCCCTGCTTTCCCGCAAAATTGGGCGCTAACTCAAAATAATTTGGCTGCTGCTTACTATAGCAGAATCAAAGGAGAACGGGGTGAGAATATCGAAAAGGCGATCGCCTTTTTTGAAGCAGCTAGTGAAGTTCTTACCCGCCCTGCTTTCCCGCAACATTGGGCGATGACTCAAAATAATTTGGCAACTGCTTACAGTGACAGAATCAAAGGAGAACGGGGTGAGAATATCGAAAAGGCGATCGCATTTTATCAAGCAGCTTTACAAGTTTACACCCGCCATGCTTTCCCGCAAAATTGGGCGATGACTCAAAATAATTTGGCAAATGCTTACAAAGATAGAATCAAAGGAGAACGCGGTGAGAATATCGAAAAGGCGATCGTATTTTCTGAAGCAGCTAGTGAAGTTCTTACTCGCCCTGTTTTCCCCGAACAATGGGCGATGACTCAAAATAATTTGGCTGCTGCTTACAGTGACCGAATCAAAGGTGAACGGGCTGAGAATATCGAAAAGGCGATCGCATTTTCTGAAGCAGCTAGTGAAGTTTACACCCGCCCTGCTTTCCCAGAACAATGGGCGATGACTCAACATAATTTGGCAAATGCTTACTATAGGAGAATCAAAGGTGAACGGGGTGAGAATATCGAAAGGGCGATTGCATTTTCTGAAGCAGCTTTACAAGTTCGCACCCGCGATGCTTTTCCCCAAGATTGGGCTGGGACTCAAAATAATTTGGCAACTGCTTACAGTGAGCGAATCAAAGGAGAACGGGCTGAGAATATCGAAAAGGCGATCGCATTTTATCAAGCAGCTAGTGAAGTTTACACCCGCCCTGCTTTCCCGGAACAATGGGCGATGACTCAACATAATTTGGCAATTGCTTACTATAGCAGAATCAAAGGTGAAGAGGGTGATAATATCGAAAAGGCGATCGCATTTTATGAAGCAGCTAGTGAAGTTTACACCCGCCCTGCTTTCCCGGAGCAATGGGCAGGTACTCAACATAATTTGGCAAATGCTTACAGTTACAGAATCAAAGGAGAACGGGGTGAAAATATCGAAAAGGCGATCGCACTTTATGAAGGAGCTTTAGAAGTTTGTACCCGCCCTGCTTCCCCGCAACATTGGGCTGATACTCAAAATAATTTAGGAATTGCTTACTCTACCAGAATCAAAGGAGAACGGGGTGATAATATCGAAAGGGCGATCGCATTTTATGAAGCTGCTTTACAAGTTTACACTCCTACCATCTTACCCCTTAACTGTCTGAACACAGGGCAAAACTTAGGTAATTTAGGATTTGCAGAAAGTTTGTGGGAAACAGCCATCTTCGGCTACGAAAAAGCCATCGAAGCAGTCGAACAAAGCCGCGAGTGGGTAACATCCCAAACCCGCAAACGAGAAATAATAGAAGAAAACCTCAACATTTACGAAAAAATGATGCAATCCTGCATCAACCACAAACAATATCACAAAGCAGTCCAAACCTTAGAACGCAGCAAATCCCGCTACCTAGTCGAACTCTTCACCAACAGCGAAATCTATCCCAAAACCGCCACCGAAACCGAGAAACAGCAACTGAGAGACTTGCGCCGCCAAATCGCCACCGCCCAACAATCCCTAGAAACAGAATCATCCTCTCCCACTCTTTCTCCCCCCTTTGCTAAGGGGGTTCCAGAAGACTCCGATACACAACGCACAACTCAAACCCGCAATCTAAGCCCCGAATCACTGCAACAACAAACAGACAACTTAGCAACAGCATTGCAGCAATTAGAACAATTGCTGCAACAGATAAAACAGCGCGAACCCGAATTTGTTTTAACCCAAGCAGTCAAACCCATAAACATCGGCGAATTCCAGAAAACATTAGACACAAAAATAGCAATTGTAGAATGGTACATCGGCAACTCCAACACCTCCGAAAACCCCGACTACTCTAACTCCCCCCTTAAGAAGGGGGGCTGGGGGGGATCAGCCTTCATCATCACCCACAACAAAATAGACTTAGTACCAATCACCGCCGCCGAATTAGCCGAATTAGAAACCTGGAAAAACGACTATCTCAACGAATACCGCGACAAAACCAAACAAAAAATCTGGCAACAAACCTTATCCGCAAAACTCCAAAAACTCTCCGAAATCTTGCGGCTAAACGAGATAGTCGCCAAAATCCCCAATGATTGCCACCAACTAATATTAGTACCTCACCGCTACCTGCACCTATTCCCCCTCCACGCCCTACCATTCACATCAGAAGGCGGGCACGGGGGCACAGCCCCTACGAAATACCTCCTAGACTGCTTCCCCGACGGCGTGAAATACGCCCCCAGTTTGCAACTGCTGCAACTCGTACAAAACCGCAGCAAAACCCGCACATCTCCCGCCCCCGAATTGCAACCATTATTTGCGATTCAGAATTCCACCGAAGATTTGTCAAACGCCGACATGGAAGTAGAAATTATTAAACAAAGATTCAATCCCCATGACATCTTAATCAAACAACAAGCCACAAAAATCGCCTTCAACGAAAACCTCAAAAACCTCTCTAATGCCAGCTACATCCACTTTTCCTGCCACGGAGTCTTTAACTTTGACTATCCGCTGCTATCCCTACTAGCCCTAGCCGATTCCATCGAATCAACCTCAGAAATTAACCCGCCACCAATCCCCGAAATTAACCCCCCCCAACCCCCCCTTGCTAAGGGGGGGCTTCAAGAGGATGGGGTCGAAACTCCGCGCTATGTGACAATGCGAAGCGGGCGAAAAGCCAACCCGGAAAAATGCCTAACCTTGCGAGAAATCTTTGCCAATTTAGAGTTAAGTAGGTGCAATCTCGTGACACTCTCCGCCTGCGAAACCGGCTTAACCCAGTCAACAACAATGACAGATGAATACATTGGTTTACCCAGCGGCTTCTTGTATGCTGGGAGTATGAATGTTGTGAGCACATTGTGGTCGGTCGATGATTTTGCGACGGCGATTTTAATGATAAAATTTTATCAGGAATTGCAACCTGAAGTATCAGTAGCAGTCGCTTTGAACGCCGCCCAAAACTGGATGCGCGCAGTCAGACGCGAAGATTTTGAAGTTTGGGTTAAATCTTTAAATTTAGATAAAAAATCGCGGCAAAGTGTGGAACTGTGGTTAGTATTATCCCCAGAAGAACAGCCGTTTAGCCATCCCAAGTATTGGGCGGCATTCTGTGCTACGGGATATTAAGTTAGGTGTGCTATCAAAATTTGGTAGGGGCGGGTTTTACAAACAATATATAACGATGACCAACAATCTAGATAAACCCGCCCCCACCCCACCAATAACCCACATCAACCTGAAATTTGCATCGAATGTTAAGATGTAGATGATGATTTTTCGTATGGTGGGGGCAGGTTTTTGAGATTGTCGATTTCAGGCGATTATGGTTGGTGAAACCCGCCTTTACGAATTTATATTTTTTAATCACGGGAGTAATTACAATGGAACCTGACAAAATTATCAATGCTTTTCTCCAATGGCTGCACGAAAATCCGAGCATTTTCATGCCGACAGCATGGCAAGATTTACCCAAACTAGAGACAGAAATAGCAGAATCAGCCGATGATGAATTATTTCCCATTGCCATGACTATTAGCAAGTGGTGCGCCAATCATGGATTGGGAGAAACTTTAAGAGATAAAGTGCGGAAAGATATCGACGATGGAGGCGAACCCACCCCAACTACAATGCAGCCGCTAACCAATATCACTCAAGTTTTGCGTCAAAGCATTGAAGATAGCTACAAAAAACTTCAAAAAGAACTCGATGCAGAGAATCAATCAAATACAGACAATGACTCAAAATAGTAAAATCTATGCCCCCAACGTCTATCTATTTGCCTATCACCTCTGCAAACCCCTAGAAACAGAGTCGATTTCCCCTGAAGAATTCGCCAAACTCTGGGAAAAGTGCAACGAGATATTGCAAGCTAAATTAGCAGTCGGTACGGCATTCAACGGCAGCTACTTGTCCAAAAAAGACGAACCTGCCGGATGGCGAGTCAACCTGATTAACAAACAAGTTGTCGGCGGCCGAAATTCTCTGGCTTTTGCTAAGAATATTTCCCTTGACAACCAGCAAATAAATCTCAAAGGTTTTGCCCAACCGCTGCGGATTGATGACAGCTATGCCTTGGGTTTACAAATTCGCGTTCCCGAAAAAATTGACGGCAATAAAACCCCCGCTGTCGATGTTAGCATCTTCAAGGAATTTAATCCCGATAACTGCTTGCTGCCGGATTTTGTGCAAAGCTATTTCGGTCAAACTCTGCTGCTTACGGCTTGGCTGAGTGTAGAACAAAATCAAGCGGCGCGGGAAGATGCGCTGTTTCTAAAAAAATTAGCCCAACAGTGTCTAGAAAAATTCATTTCCGGTGACAATCTGCCGAGTTTTTACCGTCAAGGCGAGTTATTCGGCAGCCCGATTTTAGAATACGGCCACCCCAGTCGGCCAGATACTGAATGCCACATTATAGTCTGGTTTTTCCACAGTTCTACAACTGATGAAATCTGGGATAAGACGCGGTACAGCGATTTTGTCGAGTTGTTTTTGTACCGCAATAAGATTCTTCGCGCTTATCGCGATACCCGCAAAACTTACTTGGTGACTCGCGAGGAATACAAACACATTGAACTCAATATCGACGCGACTTTTAAGTATTTGCAGCGAGATCGAACTCAGCAGAGGCAATTGAAAGGTGCGGGTTTAAAACAAGAGGAACTAGAACATCTGGAACGTCAGACAATCGAGATGCCGCCTCGCGCTGTGAATTATGCGCGGTTGCTGATGGACTTGGAATTGCGCCAAAATACGATCGCAATTAATGCCAAAAATTACCAAGCTAAATTAAATCAAATAAGTCTTGACTTAAAATCAAGCAAAAAGTACAATGATAGTGATTGCAATTTAAGCTTTTTAGAATTATTCAGCAAAGAAAATTGCCCGCAGTTTGAAGAACAAATCAAAGCCGACTTAGGCTACTTCAAACACGGCACAGGCTTGCTAGACAAAGCAATGGAAGCAATTCGAGGAGTTGTCGCCATTGAAGAAGCTTATCGAGATGCAAAATTAGAAGTCACGATTCAAGCTGTCGGCTTTGGTTTGGGAGTAGCCGGGGTAGTGGCTGGCAGTTCTCCTTATTTGATTAAACAAGACCCGCCGAATCAGATGGTTGCTGTACCTTTCCTGAAGGTGGGAATTAATTCTTTTGCCTTCGTATTGTTGATTAGTATCGGTGCGGGGGTTGTGGTTTGGAGTGTGGTGATGTTGGGTGCAAATTCCAAGAATCTACTAGGTAAGTTCAAGAATCTACTCGGTAAAAATAAGCAGTTGCCGCCGCAATAGACTTGAATTGCATAAATCCTTGATTAATACGGAAACCGCAGATTCAAGGCAGATAAACACAGATTAACGCAGATAATTTTGAGATTGTTTGGGAATGAGTGCAAGAAGTCTAATCATCCCGGTTCCGGGCGGGCAAATCACCCGCCCAGAAAAAGATTGATCTTAATATTGAGGTACAGATGGGTCTACTTCTTCACTCCAAGCAGTAATCCCGCCCTTAACATTAATCCCCTCAATTCCCGCTTCCTTCAAAATCCCCAAAGCCTTCGCAGAACGTCCGCCCATTTTGCAGTGTGCAATCAAGCGGTGGCCGTTCAACAATTCCTTGACCTTAGCGACACCTGCGCCGTGTTCGATATCCGGCAAAGGAACCAAAACCGACCCAGGAATTTGACAAATTTGATACTCGTTGGGATTGCGAACATCTAACAATACAAAATCCTTCGCACCGCTGTCGATTAATTCCTTAAGTTCTTTGACAGTCATCTCAGGGATTTTCTGTTGTTCCGCTTCCTCGGCTTTTGCTTTATTAAAGCCGCAGAATTCTTCGTAATCGATTAACTTTTCAATTACCGGGCGCACTGGATTCGGGCGTAGTTTCAATTGCCGGAACGTCATGTCTAAGGCATTGTAAAGCAACAGTCTGCCGCTCAAAGTAGTGCCTTGACCCAAGATAATCTTGATAGCTTCCGTTGCTTGGATAGAACCGACAACTCCGCACAAAACGCCTAAAACGCCGCCTTCTGCACAAGAAGGAACCATCCCAGGAGGCGGGGGTTCTGGGTACAAATCGCGGTAATTCGGGCCGCCTTCGTAGTTGAAAACTGTTGCTTGCCCTTCAAATCGGAAGATGGAACCGTAGACGTTGGGCTTGTTTAAAAGCACGCAAACGTCGTTCATCAAATAGCGAGTCGGGAAATTGTCCGTACCGTCGATGATGATATCGTAAGGAGTGGCAATGTCGATCGCATTTTCGGAACTAACGCGAGTCTCGTACAAATCAACTTGGCAAAAAGGATTAATTTCTAAAATCCGATTTTTACCCGACTCAATCTTCGGTTTCCCAACCCAAGAAGTGCCGTGAATTACTTGCCGCTGCAAATTGGAATGGTCTACAACATCAAAGTCTACAATCCCAATGCGGCCAACACCGGCCGCTGCTAAATACAGCAGCAGCGGCGAACCGAGACCTCCCGTACCGATGCAGAGCACACTGGCAGCTTTGAGACGCTTCTGCCCATCCAATCCAACTTCTGGGAGGATCAGGTGGCGAGAGTAGCGTTCGTATTCTTGTTTGTTGAGCTGGATCTCGTCCAGATTAGGATTTAGCATGATATTGTGTGTAGCGCAGATTTTGAATTATATCCTATCTGAATCTTTCGCATTTTTACCTGTTTGTTATTTTTACTAATTATTTCTTAATCTCAGTCGGTTCCTGTGCGAGAATTTCCTCTGCTTGAAAGTTCCCCTCTCCGTCAAGACTCCAACTGCGGAGGTCTTCTGAACAGCCTTGTCGGACTGACACAATGATGTAAGAGTATTCGGCCCAGGCCAATGTTCGATCGCACTCTGAGGGCACTGCGGGACAATCGGTGTGAGAATGATATATGCCGATGATGTCTAAATTGCGATCGCGCCCATGTTTCATCGCCCGCAACATATCTTCGGGTCTAATAGCATATCGGCGTCTTTCTGTCAAGTCTTTTTGTTCCGGCCAATTCTCCTCTGCTTCCGCACTCCAAGCATTCTCAGTCGGCCAAACTTCTACCAAAGTTTTAACATCGCCAGTAACTCTACCCAGCAACAAACCGCAGCATTCTTCAGGATAAGCGCTTTCGCCGTGGGTGCGGATAGATAAAATGTGAGAGTCGGAAAGTGCGATCGGCTGCATAGGATTTTATTGTAGTTTTTTTTGTAAAGTGCGATTCCCTGCGGGATAGCTACGCTTCACGGGCTTTTTTTTAATTGTGGAACAGGCCGGAATGCCTGTTCAATACTGGCTTTTCTGGAGATGTCTATTGATTTGACATTCCTGTAGCTGTTTGCAAAACAGTTCTATAAGCAATAACAGCTTCAGTCTGGTTAACATATCCTACATATTGACTCAATAAAGAAAAGTCTAACTCAGGCAAAAATTCACTCCTCGAAATTAACTCATAACCAGACTCCCGCAAGCGGTAAAGAGAAAATTGATCCTTAGCCCAAAACCAGACTTCAGGAACCTGCAAACCGCGATACACATCCAGCTTGTCAACACCGCCGCTAGTTAGAGCAATTTCTATCACAATATCTGGGACTTCTGCAAGTAAACCTAAACAGTAACACTCATCTGGTTCCGCACCCCGTCTCACAGCTTCGCGGCGAAATGTAGCACTTCCGTAACCGTTGAGATTAATTAGCCTTTCAACTGCATAGGTTTCTATCAACCGGGCAATAATTGTTTTAAGCCTTTCATATTCTGGCGAAGTCGTCATGATAATTTCTAACGTTCCTTCCAAGTAAGTCATCCTGGGGAATTCATCGACAAACATATCAGAAAGCTGCTCGTATTGCTCCCAACTCACCTCATATAAAATAAGGCGCTGTTCGATAGCAGGTTCGAGGGTTTTTGGATCTAAAAATAACATAATTAATTACCTGCACTTAAATATCTAAACGTTAGATTTTTAGGCTCTTTCTCACTCTTCTTCTCTGTGTCCTCTGCGCCCTCTGCGGTTCATAAAAAAATGTAGGGTGCGCCGCAGCGCACCTTACCGATGAAGTTAATTAATCCAATCAAGTCGGAGTTTGCTGCAACTCAGGGCGTTCATCGGGAATGATCGCACCTTCGACAGGACAAACCTGCAAACAAATGCCACAGTCAATGCAGGTATCAAAATCAATCCAAAACCAATCAGTAGCCTTGACATTTTTGCCGGGGCCGGGGTGAATGCAAGCAACCGGACAGGCGCCGACACAATCAGCAATTCCCTCGCAAATATTCGTAACAATAGTGTGTGCCATAGTGTTCTCTCAAAACATTTTAGGTAGATAGGGAATTAGCAATTAGTAATTGGCAAAACCTTCTCTGAATCAGCAGGATACATAATATCATATCCGGTGATTTTTAACCAATTACCAACTACTAATTACCAATTACCAATGAGGCTAATTTACCGTTTCAATTGTTGGCAATCCTTCGGCATTTACCCAAGCAATTTGAGCAATTCGTCGATCGCGCGCGTATTCCCGCGCCGCCTCCTCCGTCTCCCGACTCTCCAAATCTATTTCCACCCGAACTAGGTGAGTAGAGTCTCGGAGTTTGCGAGCGTAAGCAAACGCGGCGGCACTAGCTTCAGGAGTTTGAGCCACAACCAACCAGTCGCTAGCTGGCGTCTGGGTGGGCAATTGCCCCTCTGTCAGCAAAACTTGGTGCAAATCTTCAATATTCAGACAAAACCCGATGCCGGGGGAATTTTGCCCTTGCGGGTCGAACAGTCCCAACAGTTGGTCGTAGCGTCCTCCTTGTCCTAAAACTCGCTGTCCAGTCTTGCTGCTGCTGACAACTTCAAACACAATTCCAGTGTAGTAGTCAAATGTTTGAATTAAACTCAAATCGAGGTGAATGTGGGATTTGAGATTGGGAATTTTTGACTGGCATTTGTGCAGCAATTCGATCGCCGATTTGAGATTATTTAAGGCGGCTTGCTGTGGCAAATCTAAATCCAGCTTGGCAACAATTGGCAACACCTCTTCTGGCCGGCCGCGCAAGTCAAATAACAGCAGAGCTCTTTCTCGCAATTCCGTTGACAGCGGCAAAGTTTCCAAGGCAATTCGATCGAGATTGGCGATCGCCCCCCGAACTTTCTGGCGCACATTTGGCGGAAACGGTTCTAGCAATGTTGCAGTCAAGCCCGCTTCTCCCAAAACCAAATGCCAGTCATCAATTTCCAAGCTCTGCAAGCACTCAGACAGCAGCAGCAGGACTTCCGCATCCGCAACCGCCCCCCCCGCGCCGAGCAGTTCTACCCCAGCTTGATAGAACTCCTGTTGCCCGCCTGAGCCAGTATCGGGGCCTTTGCGGAACACGTTGGCGTTGTAGTAGAGGCGAAACGGCTGCCAGCGAGTCCCGGCCATCCGCATCGCAGCCGCGCGGGCGATGGATGCTGTCAATTCCGGCCGCAAGCCAAGTTCTCCATCCTCCGCGTCTTGGAGTTGAATTAAGGTCGATCGGTCGATCGCACCCCCAGCCATCAATGTCTCCAGCCTTTCTAGAGTAGAAGTAATAATCCGGTGATAGCCCCAGCGGTGAAAAACCTGCTGCAAGCGCCGTTCGATCGAAATTTTTTGAGCAACGTCAAGGGGCAATAAATCTCTTGCACCGGATGGGGGTTGGTGAACCATATCAATTTTAGATTTTAGACTTTAGAAGATTTTAGATTGGGCTTAGAAGCTTAGCTTTATGGACGGTGTTAAAGTCTAACGAGGCAAGCTTAACATTCGACTTTAACAAATTAAGGTGTCATATCAATTTTAGATTTTAGATTTTAGATTTTAGACTGGGCTTAGAAGCTTAGCTTTATGGACGGTGTTAAAGTCGAAGCAGGCAAGCTTAACCTTCGACTTTAACAAATTAAGGCGTGATAGCGTTTTGGTTTGCATGGGAATCATCATTTTCTTGCGTCAGCGCGATCGTCCCGTTCTTTCTGGATCACCCGATCTCGCGGGACGATCGCACTGACGGTATAATTCCGATGTCACCGGATTTGATATCACCAAGTCTTGATTATTTTGCTTGATCGCACTCCACTGCTGTGCAGTTCACCCGTTTCTAAATATTCAAGACTCACAAATCACAACTTCTCACTTCTTCTTCCCGCCAAACAAACTTGCAAAAAATCCGGGTTTCTCGTCACTTTTTTTGGCCTTGGCGGCAGCTTGTTCCAGCTTTTTCTTAACCTCCAAAGCCGTCGGTTCTTCAGGATTTGATGCCAAAGCTTTGTTCATCTCAATTTTTGCCATTGTGGCTTGATTTTGTTCAATGTAACACATTGCTAACAAAGCGTGGGCCTGGCTGTGTTTCGGATCGCGTTTCACCGCTTCTTTCAACTCTAAAATTGCTTTGGCGTAACTTTTGCTGTCCATGAATCCTTGAGCTCGGCGGCAATAGGATTCGGTCTGCGAGTCTATTACCGGAATTTTTGTTGGGGTTGGGGTTGGGGTTGGGGTTGGGGTTGGGGTTGGGGTTGGGGTTGCATCTTTTATGGGTGAAGCGGGTGTAACCCCAACACCACCAACCCGCTCTTTTCGCAGCAGGTAAACCATGTTAAGTTCGCTAATTTGATCGATCGCCTCTTGCGTTTCCTTAACTGATTCGTACTGCTTGAGAGCGAGTTTGCTAACTGCTGTTTTGTAAGCTTCTTCCCAATCTTTAGCCGTAACTAACTGTTTAGCTGCTTCGCTTTCAATTTGCATTTTCGCCTGTTCTTTAAGGACGCGCTTGCCGATGGCTGCTAATAGCAGGCTGTATTCTTTGCGATCGCTTTCCTTGGAGAATTTGTTGTAAGCCGGATTGACTACTTTTGACAAAAATTGGTTAGCCCAATCTTTATCGGCTTGGCTTTCAAAAGAGCAAGTATCCGAATGCAAGCGGCGGGCGATTTTCATGTAGCGCTTGCGGATGTCGTTGAACTCGGCGTCTAAGGGAATTCCCAAAATTGCGTGCTGATCTGTAAAGTCATACTTGAACAGCCCTTTTGTCATTTCAAAAGACATAACTTTTACTCTTCCTTTCCTGGCTTTTCACTATTCTTTAATGTAGCTTGAGTCAAGGGGTTGTGACCCCCGTACTACCCCCGATCTATTGCTGGGGGGCGCTACTTCCAAGAAGATAAGGGAGGAACCGCTAGCAGTGCGCTGCTGAGTTCGGCGTGGATTTTGCCGTTTGTGGCCAAAATCCGACCTGAGTTCATCTCAAAGGCACTGCCGTCATAAGCTGTAATTTGACCTCCGGCTTCGGAGACGATGACTACACCGGCTGCTACGTCCCAAGGGGAGAGTCCCCGTTCCCAGTATCCGTCCGATCGCCCCATCGCCAGGTGTGCGAGGTCTAGGGATGCCGAACCGCTGCGCCGCACGCCTTGGGTGAGGTGGGTGAGGTGACAGAATTCGGCATAGTTATTGTCTGCTGTTTCGCGCCGATCGTATGCAAAGCCACTGACTAGCAAGCTGGTTCTCAATTCTGAGATTTGGGAAACTGCGATCGGCGAACGGTTGCAGGTTGCTCCCAATCCTTTGCCTGCCCGAAATAATTCGTTATGAAAAGGGTCGTAAATTACTCCGATTTGTGGTATGCCGTCGATCAAAAGTCCGATCGACACGGCCCAAAAAGGATATTGGTGAGCATAATTGGTTGTGCCGTCCAAAGGGTCGATCGCCCACAGGTATTTGCTGCTGGCATCTCCTAATTTGCCGGATTCTTCGGCGAGGATGGCGTGGTCGGGTACGTGGCGGCCCAGAATTTCTAAGATGACGGCTTCTGAGGCTTTGTCGGCTTCTGTGACTAAATCGCCCGATCGGCCTTTTTCTTGAATTTTTTCTAATTTTCCGCAGAAAGATTGCAGGACGGAACCGGCGGCTAGGGCTGCTTCGGTGGCTATTTCTAAGAAGTTTTGCAGTTGATTGTCTGTCATTGGGAATTGGGAATTGGGAATTGGGAATTGGGAATTGGGAATTGGGAATTGCTTCCAATGTCAACTGCCAACTGTCAACTGTCAACTGCCAACTGTCAACTGTCAACTGTCAACTGTCAACTGACTATTGCCGATTTTGCTGGCGAAATTCTGCGGGAGTTTGGCGCAATGCTCGTTCTGGATTCCACAGGCCTTTACCCATGAGTCTCGCCCATTCTTGAGCGTTCACGAGTCGCTGCTGATATTTGGTGTTGGGCGCTCGCACTGAGGCGAGGGCATAACCTTCTTTGACTAGCAGTTCGTTGAGCAAATTTTTATCTTGCCACAAGTAGGCTAGTTTGCGATCGAACTGGTCTTTCTGTTCGATGTCTGATTCTAACAATACCTGCTTTCCCCCAATTAGCTGTTCTAGTCTTTGTTTGGCTGCTTCTCCCCAAGGCTGCTGTTTTAAATCCGGTGCATCAATACCAATCAGCCTGATTTGTTCTAATAAGGCTATTCTGTCGGCTGTACTGATAACTTCGATTGTTTGACCGCTGAGGGCCCTTTCTACTTTGGCGATCGTACCTTGGGGCATTTCTGGTTTTTGGCAGCTAGCTAACCACAGACAAAGGGCGATCGCAAATAACCGATAAAGCATGGATAATTGGTGATTGATAATTTATCAAATTGCCTTATTCTTCATCCAACGGCAAACCGGCTTTAACTTTACCTTTGCCGAAGTAGCGGCCAAATTGCAGTTCGTACACTTCGTCTTCGTCTTGCGTCTCTACCTCGATGTTGGAACGGGGATAGCTGACGCACAGCAGGGCATAACCTTCTTTTTGCAGTTCCACAGAAAGCCCCATTGCTTCTGGCTGGTGCAGTTCCCCCGAATTGACGCGCACCGCACAGGCGGTACAAGCGCCGTTGCGGCAGGAAAAGGGCAATTCTACTCCTTGGTTTTCGGCGCTTTGGAGGATATAGCGGTCTTCGGGTACTCGCACTGTGTGGCGATCGCCTGTCTGTCTGTTATGAATTTTAATTGTGTAAGAGTTAGTCATGGAATTTTAGATTTTAGATTTTAGATTGGGGTTTGCGGGGCAAGATCCTTGAAATGAATGGGTTTGCGACCCCGGGAGGAGAACCCAAGCCTGCCCGTTTCAGACCCTACCCATATTAAACAGCAAATTTATGCCGTTACCCCTTCCCAAATCAGATTTGTTCTGCTAAGATAGTTTAGCTGTGGCTAAATGAATGAATTTAGCCCTGGAGAGGTGGCCGAGCGGTTGAAGGCGCACGCCTGGAAAGTGTGTTTAGGGCAACTTAACGAGGGTTCGAATCCCTCCCTCTCCGTTAAACAAGCTGTTTAGGCAAAAAAACAGCTTGCAACAAAAATCTCTGATATGAGATAAATACTTTGATTAGAGCGAGAGCCCTTGAATTCTGTTAGAAAACTCAAGGGCTATCGCTTTTCTAGGGTCAGATGCCTCTGGCATGGGCATCGGGCATGGGGCACCGGGCATGGGTAATAGTTAGTGGTTACTGGTTAGTAGTTTTTCTAATCACAAATAACCAATGCCCTATTCCCAATGCCCAATTTCCAAATTAAATAAACAAGCTAGGTGAGATTTTAAAATAATCGCCTAGTGCCTTAGCTTGTGCCTTGCTAATCGCTCTTTTCCCATTCACAACCTCAGACACCACACCGCTCGATCCAATGATACCTACCAAGTCCGCTTGACGGGTGCCGCTGGATTCCATGATGTGTTGCAAAATCTCATGAGGCTCGGATTTGTCCATCGGATAATTTTCTCTCTCATAAACTTCAATCAGCGTGACTAACAACTTGTATAAAACTCTCTCCTCTGGAGTGCGGTTTTTAGCGAACGTTAGCCGTTCTGCCACAGCCAGGAGGCGATCGTATTCCTCTTCGGTTTCGATCGCCCTAGGAGCGATTTCTGCAAGCAATTTGCTATAAGTGGCTCCATCAAAAGTAAGGATCATTTTTCCATTTGTCTTTGTCGTATTCAGCGTGGGTTAGGAAATATTGGTAGAAAATAGTTGGCTCGTCGTAGTTGATGCCGACAATCAGGCGATATTCGTTGCCTTTGATATTAAAGACTGTGAAGTTTCCTACTGCTTCGGCATCCCGGTAAATCTTGCGAACCTCCTCCAAATTAAGCCATTCTGCTTGCTTTACAGTTGCGTTCCAGCTATCAATTAGATTTTTGACATCGGGATACTGGGCAGCATCTTTACGGATGTTCCGGATCGAGATTAGGTGCATTTGTTTTTCTTTGATTTGTTCTTTTGTTTTGCATAGTGATAACTAATTGTTGACAGTGTGGGTTGCATACTATGCTTATACTCTCAAAATGAGAGTATAACGTCAAGGCCCGATCGAGTAAAAATTCTTTAACCCACTCCAAGTGGGTTTTGTCTGTGTAGGCGGGGTTGGAAACCGCAGGCTTTGTCTTTAATCCCACTATTCCTCCCCCGACTCGATCGTCATCGTGTAAAAAAGCTTCTAGCAGCGTGGTTCGGGCGATATCCTCGCAAATCAGAGTCAGCGTTTTAGCAGAGGCTCTACGCACGACAGGGTTGAGGTGATGTGCTAGAGCTTCCAGCAAAAAAGGAGTTGCAGGTTTGCCAATTGAGCCGAGAGTTTCGGCTAAACTCAGCCTCACCATTCCCTGCGAATCTCCGATACATTCGACCATCTTTTTGAGCAGTTCGCTGTCGTTGGGATTAAAAGTTGCGAGGGCCATTTGCTCCCTCACCGTTTGCAGCAAAGCGTCGCTTTCTGCTGGATCAATTGCTGTTTGAATATCAGTCTGGGAATTTTAGATTTTAAATTTTAGATTTTAGATACAGGTAATTTATATCGAACTTAGCATCAGCGAGATTTGCCCCTCTGAACGAAGTACCCTCAGCATTTCCAATCTCTCGAACAATCGCCGAGAAAGAGACAAACGCAAACCAAAGATACAGCAGCGACAGCAAACCAAAACACATACCCCAAAACAGTTTGTTAGTGCTCAGAAAAGCACTCGCCGTTGCACTGAACAAAAAAGCCGCTGCGTAAGTCGCCACACTTCCAGCCGATGCGATCGCCACCTGTGCAAATTGGCTATGAATCCGGGAAATCACAAAAAACATTAACACCCCCCCGATCACCATTCCAGCAAGAGCAGCCTGGGAATTATTATTAGTTGCAGTGCCAGCATAAAAAAATCCCAACAAAGCTCCTGATAGAATAGCAGAAATTGTTCTTGCCAATCTACCCGCTTTTGAAGTTTTTGGCTGTTTGCTGGCGATCGCCGAAGCGAAACCAGCAGCGCTCAAAACCCCGTACAGCAACAGAACAAAAGGCCAACTGCCAGAGCCCGGTACTTGTCCTTGAGATCCCAAAATCAGTCGAGTCAGAACATCGCCCACAACCAAACAAATCGCGATCGCCCCAGCACTCAAAACAGCTATCTGTCGCCGAGAAAGCCCGATTTTCGCACCGATAAAATTCGCACCCGCTAACTGAGCATTTCTAAAATTGCAGCCTCTAACATCCGCGCCGCTAAAATCAGCACCGTTAAGAACTTGTCCTTGGAACGATCTGTTTCGTAAAATTTGATTGCTAAAATTATTGGAATCCGAATACTTCATATTAGTAGAGGATGCTTAAAAATATATAAATCTGTCAGTGTTCCCGTCCCCCATCTCAAATATAAAATGCTATGACTTATCGGCCCACTCTCAAACAAATTTGGCATATTCTCGGTTTCGGAATATTGCTCGCACCAATACTACTCTACAACATTCCCTACTTTTTCCGTCCCGAACAAACAAACGAAGCCCGATCGCTCTTTCAAGGAATAGCCTACCGCCGGGAATTTCGGACTAATCCGCGTCCCACCCTAATTCACATTGTTAGCATCGACCTAAAAGCGCCGGGAATAGGAATTTTTGTCACTCCCGGAAACCCAACAGCCGATTTAACAGAAACCCATGCCCGCACGGCTACTGAATTCCTGAAAGAATTTAAATTGCAATTAGCAGTTAACGGCAATTTTTTTTACCCCTGCATCGAGGAAGCACCTTGGGATTACTATCCCCGCAGTGGCGATCGAGTAAATAATGTCGGACACGCCATTGCCAAAGGTCAAGCTTATTCTCAACCACATTCAGGCTTTCCCGCCCTTTGTTTTGATACCAAAAACCGCGCTCAAATAATCGAAAGCGGCACTTGTCCTGCGGGAACAGCCTATGCAGTTGCCGGAGATACTTTGCTGGTAAAAAATGGCCAACCCGTAGCACAAAGTCAGGAAGAACGCAAACAGGACAAACCCTATCCCCGTGCCGTTGTGGCGATGGACAAAACAGGCGACAAGTTGTGGTTAATTCTGGCAGACGGCAAGCAGAGGCTTTACAGTGAAGGGCTGAAATTGAGCGAAATAACTGATATTTCGATGCAGTTGGGAGCCGAGACAGTGCTAAATTTAGATGGCGGTGGGTCGGTAACTTTTGCAGTAGCATCGTCGTCAGGAGCGAAACTGTTGAATGCTCCGATTCAGAATAAAATTCCCATGCAGGAACGTCCAATTGCCAATCATTTAGGATTTTATGGGCGGGAGAATTAGGGGTATAAATTGCGCTTGTATGTCCGACATCTGAGGTTTAAAGTGATTGTATTGTCCCCGGCACCCAAGCCGCTGCTTGTAAAAAATAGGCTGTTAAAACCTATAAAAAAGAATAAAGGATGCCTCCGCCTACTCAAATAAATAGGGTACTGATTGCCTTCATTACTAATACAAAAGCTTACTTAAATACCCACAAAATTTCTAATTCAGCAGTGAATTTTTTTAAATCTGCCCAAAATGCGGGAATAATTGCTAAAATTGTAAATAAAAGTAACAAAAATATATAATTGGCTTATGAAAATTAGCGAAATCCAAGCAGCGCTGCAAAGTTCGGATTCTCAAGACAGGCTGCGGGGGGTAACGGCTCTGAGAAAGTGCGATTCTGCGGTGGCGTTACCGATGTTGCTGAGCAAAGTGGACGATCGCGAGTTTATGGTGCGATCGTTGGTGGCGATGGGATTGCGGCAGATTCAAACTGCGGAAGCTTTTGCGGCGCTGTTGAAAATGATGCAATTCGATCGCGATCCGAACGTGCGCGCCGAAGCCGCTAACTCTTTGTCAAGGTTCGGAACCGAGGCAATTTCTCATTTAGTTGAAGCTTTTCGCCGCGATGACAATTGGCTCGTCCGCCGCAGTATCATGGCTCCGCTGTATGAAATGCAGTGTCCTGATGCAGTATTTGAAATTTGTGCGATCGCTCTTGGCGGCGAAGATTTACCAGTTCAGGAAGCAGCAATTGACGGATTTGGGCTGCTAGCAAATACCCATAAGCAAGAAGAGGCATTGCAGCAATTATTACCTCTAGTAAGTTCGGATTACTGGGGAATTCGGCTGCGAGTTGCTCGCGCGCTGAGCAAATTTGACCATCCTCAAGCTCGCGCTGCTGTGAGCTATTTGGCAAAAGATCCAGATCATCGGGTTGCAGGTGCGACTTTGGAAGCTTCGCTTTAAAACAACGGCTTACAACCTCAAGCAGACCTTAAACTCTTAAACCAGCCCCCAGATTAGCCCGATCGCCCTCTCAATATTACGGATTGTTACTTGGTTTCTAATAAACGAGACAGGGGGGATCGGTATGCTTGACGATCGCTCTTAGTTTTGCCATCTGAGTTAATTCGCCATGTACCAGCCTTTTTGGGAATACCTAGAGCAATAGCTGTTTCAAAGGTTTGATTTGCAAAGTCGGCCCATTCCTTCCGCGTTGGAAGTTAATGTCAGCCGGGGCAAAACCCCCGCTACTATCGGCAGTTGGTGTTACGACTGTCGGCAATTACGGAAAATCCGCTACACTTACATCGATGCGGGTGAATCTGCTCAACTTTTTAGTGGCGTGATTTATCCGACTCACAATTACGATTTGCCGCTGTTGGGAATTCACCTCTTGTCTTTGGGCAAGAAGAAAATTTTGGTGCTTTTGGACTTTCAGCCGCTATTTAGAGATGAGGCTTATATAGCAAAATACTTTCTGGCGGCTTATTTAGATTTGGTCGATCGCGCCGAACCGGTGAAATCGGGCGCAAAGTTAGATAATATCTGACAAGCTCAACTGTGCTATCTGCGGTATCATGCCGAAAAAAACTCGGCCGAGGGAATGTTTAAGCGATTCTACGGCGAGGAATGGACGCAAGAGTATATTCAAGGATTTTTGTTCAATTGGGAACGGAAGCTGGCACAATTGGTAAGTAACAAGAATTAATTTTAATAGAAGCTTCAGCCACTACACTAATAAGTGTAGGTTGGCATGAGGAAAATGCCAATGGTCAAAAAAAATCGCAATGTAGTTAGTTCCAATTCAGAAAGTAAAGTCAAAGTCGGACTTTCGCTGACTTCTTCAAGTGCCGATCGATTAAACGTGATCGCTCGCAAGCTCGGAATATCAAGGTCGGAACTCCTAGAACGCTTGGCACAAGGCGCTCTGGATATTTCTAAGGACAAGACGGAAGTTACTGTCACTTGGAAAAAAGGTGAAGAAACGGAGGGAGAGGCAGCCCACTTGCAAGGGGAAACAGCCGAAGAAACCGAATTTAATGAGGCTGTAACGGCAGAAACTCTATCGGACTCGGTGAGTGTAAAGCCAAATCCGCTGCAAGAAAGTTACGAAAGTTTACAGCAGCAGTTGAGTGAACGCGAAAGTTTGATCGCTTCTTTGCAGCAGCAACTCGCTACTGAAAAGCAAAATCTCGAAAGCCAATTGCAGGAAACAGTAGCAAAGTCAAGTTACGAAAGTTTACAGCAGCAGTTGAGTGAACGCGAAAGTTCGATCGCTTCTTTGCAGCAGCAACTCGCTACCGAAAAGCAAAATCTCGAAAGCCAATTGCAGGAAACAG
>NZ_JAUBUR010000012.1:120714-188798 GCF_036705485.1 Microcoleus sp. AT9b-C3
TAGCGAAGTCAAGTTACGAAAGTTTACAGCAGCAGTTGAGTGAACGCGAAAGTTCGATCGCTTCTTTGCAGCAGCAAGTCGCTACTGAAAAGCAAAATCTCGAAAGCCAATTGCAGGAAACAGTAGCGAAGTCAAGTTACGAAAGTTTACAGCAGCAGTTGAGTGAACGCGAAAGTTCGATCGCTTCTTTGCAGCAGCAATTGGCCGAAAGAGAACACCGGGAACACGA
Source organism: Microcoleus sp. AT9b-C3 (assembly GCF_036705485.1). Lineage (NCBI taxonomy): Bacteria > Bacillati > Cyanobacteriota > Cyanophyceae > Oscillatoriales > Microcoleaceae > Microcoleus > Microcoleus sp. AT9b-C3. The sequence goes on from NZ_JAUBUR010000012.1 coordinate 120,944, forward strand.
GTTTCAGCAACAGCTAGGCGAAAAATCCAGTGCTCTGGAATCTTTGCAGCAGCAATTGGCCGAAAGAGAACACCGGGAACACGAGTTTCAGCAACAGCTAGGCGAAAAATCCAGTGCTCTGGAATCTTTGCAGCAGCAATTGGCCCAAAGAGAACACCGGGAACACGAGTTTCAGCAACAGCTAGGCGAAAAATCCAGTGCTCTGGAATCTTTGCAGCAGCAATTGGCCCAAAGAGAACACCGGGAACACGAGTTTCAGCAACAGCTAGGCGAAAAATCCAATGCTGTGGAATCTTTGCAGCAGCAACTAGCCGAAAAATCCAGTGCTCTGGAATCTTTGCAGCAGCAATTCGCCACCGAAAAGCAAAATCTCGAAAGCCAATTCCACGAAACCGTGTCGAAATCGAGTTACGAATCTTTGCAGCACGAGTTAGCAGAAAAGTCAAGTGCGATCGGCGAGTTCCAAGTTAAACTGACCAAGTTGCAATATCTGGAAAATGAATTGAGCCAGAGTGCCGCGATACAGCGAAATTACGACGCTTTGCAGCAACAGTCTCAAGAACAGCTAAGAACCATCAAAGCTTTACGGGAACAGCTAGCTCAAATGCAGGCTGTGGCTGGGATTGGCGAAGCTTATCTCAACAAGTGGCGGCGTCCCTGATTCTAAATCAGCAGAGAAATCGATCGTGCGATCGCGCGATCGATTTTTTCACGGTTTGTACAAATAAAAAGCAGCCTGATCGCCGTCATTATTTTTATTTAATTCCTCAGCTTTTACTTTAAATTCTTTAAGCTCAACAGCGGAAAAATTAGGAACTACTGCATCGCAGAAAAATTGTAACTCCCACGAGTCAAACACAATATCTTTTACTTGAAATCCCACCTCATTTGCTAGTAATTTCATACTTTTCTGACTGTGTAAAAACAAGTGAAGCGGAGCCGCAATTTGACTCCATTTGACACCATATTCTCGCCACGCATAAGTTGAGGTAACAGGAATTCTAATCAAAGCATACCGATCGTGTTTAAGCAACCGCCATATATTTTTTAGAACCTCTTTCGGTTGGAGCATATGCTCAAAAGAATGATGCAGCATAATCAAATCAAACTGATCTTCTAGTTCCGCTAGTTCTTTTTTTATAATCTTGACACCATTTTTATATAAAATATCACCTTCAATCAAAGGATCGAGTCCTGTAAGGTCAGAAAAAGTTTCTTCAGCTAGACGCAGCAGAAGATCTCCGGCACCGCACCCAACATCTAATATTTTCGATTCCAATGTCACATTGACCTTGCTCAGCCAGTCAAAATAATAAGGAACTCCGTATGTTTTTGATAAAACTTCTCCCAATAAGTTTTTGCTCCCCAGGCAATGTTGTGCTCTTTTACGCTTCATAAATTTTAAAAATCCCTTGTATTCTTTAACGTCAGTATTTTGGAAAGAGTAATAGTTAAATGAGTAATACTTTGACAAATCTTGAGGAACGTTAACTATTTGCAAGCAACCACATTCACTGCATTCAAGATACTCAAATTCGTTATTTAAGCCAGGAAATTCTTCTATTGCTCTGACCATATAAATGGTGTTATCTTGAGAAGTTGCGCAAATTTTACAAGTATTCAAACCCATGAGATTCCACCTTATTTGCTGAACTACACCTATAGACCTTTCAAGACTTATGGAGCCACGGTAACGCCACCTTCCCGGCTTTCGCTTTCGTGTAAAAGCGATGCGTAAGTGCCACTCTAGCTTAACCTTAATCTGGAATGTGCTTGGCAAGTCATTCTAGCTCAATCTCAAATATACTGGTTGAAGCCTGCCGCAGCTTTTTTGTGTAATATATAATAATATTAAGAAATATTACAAAAAATAAATTATGACAGGCGATCGCACCCCTTTAGGCAAATCCAATCCAGCAGACACTAAGGGCCGCGTCACAGTAATTGGAGGCGGCATCGGCGGGCTGACAGCAGCAGCCCTGCTAGCCCGCAGAGGATACAAAGTGCTAGTCTTAGACCAGGCGATCGTCCCCGGAGGATGCGCTTCCACCTTCAAACGCAAAGGCTTTACCTTCGATGTCGGCGCCACGCAGGTTGCAGGATTGGAACCCGGAGGCATTCACCACCGAATTTTCTCAGAATTAGACATAGAACTTCCCGCCGCCACACCCTGCGATCCCGCTTGTGCGGTGTTTTTGCCGGGAGAAACCGCACCGATTAGCGTGTGGCGAGATCCGCAAAAGTGGCAACAAGAAAGACAGCGGCAGTTTCCCGGAAGCGAACCTTTTTGGCAATTATTGTCTGCATTGTTCAAAGCTAGCTGGAAGTTTCAAGGGCGCGATCCAGTTTTACCGCCCAGAAACTTATGGGATTTTTGGCAATTAATTCAAGCTGTTCGCCCCGATACTTTAATTACTTTGCCTTTCACTTTTATGACAGTGGGAGATGCTTTGCGGCTTTGCGGGTTGGGAGACAATTTGCGCTTGAAAACTTTTTTGGATTTGCAGTTAAAATTATATTCTCAAGTCGATACCGAAGAAACGGCGCTACTTTACGCCGCTACGGCTTTAGGAGTTTCGCAAGAGCCACAGGGATTGTATCATCTACAAGGAAGTATGCAGGTGTTGAGCGATCGACTTGTAGAGGCGATCGAACGAGACGGCGGCAAAGTTTTGTTGCGGCACACAGTTGAAAGTATTGTCACTGCCAACGGCAAAGCCACCGGTACAGTGATTCGCAATCAAAAAACAGGCGAAGTTTGGACAGAAACTGCCGATCGCATTGTTGCCAACGTGACCGCGCAAAATCTAGTAAAATTGTTGTCAAGCGAGCCGATTCTCGGAAATTTAACAGATAATTTAACAGATAATTTATCCGTTAAATCAGAGACTGCAGAGACAACAAACAAACTCCCCAATCAAATGGCAGGCTACAAATATCGAGTCGATAAATTGCCGCCCGCATCCGGTGCTTTCGTAATATATTTGGGAGTGCATGAAAGCGCAATTCCAGAAAATTGTCCGCCGCACCTTCAGTTTCTCTACGATTACGACGGCGAGATTGGGGAGAATAATTCATTATTTGTTTCAGTCAGTCATCCGGGAGATGGCCGAGCACCGGAGGGAATGGCGACAATTATCGCTTCCTCATTTACTGATACTCGAAGGTGGTGGAATTCGGTTGATTATGAAGGATTGAAGGAAAAATATACCGCAGGGGCGATCGCGCGTTTGAGCGAATATTTCAATTTGACGCCAGAGTCGATCGTACACCAAGAAGCCGCCACACCCCGCACCTTTGCCCGCTACACAGCGAGAGATAGAGGCGTTGTCGGTGGCATTGGGCAGCGAATACCAACCTTCGGGCCCTTCGGATTTGCCAACCGCACACCAATTAAAAACTTGTGGTTAGTGGGCGACTCCACCCATCCCGGAGAAGGCACTGCCGGTGTTTCCTATTCTGCTTTAACAGTAGTGCGACAAATGGAGGCTACCTCTAAAATCTAAGAGGACACGGCAATGCCGTTTCCCTAGCACCAAAAATAATTAATCGCGCGAGAGATGTAACTATCGCGCGATTAAATTTAGGGAATAGTTAACAGTCAACAGTCAACAGTCAACAGTTAACCATCATTCCGGTGTCACCGGAATTGATATCAACTACATTCTCTGACTACTTGATAGAAATCTTTGCGCCCACAGCTTCAAGCTGTTTCTTCAATTCTTCAGCAGCTTCCTTAGCAATAGCTTCCTTAACTGGCTTCGGTGCGGCTTCTACCATGTCTTTCGCTTCCTTCAGACCCAGACCGGTAATTGCGCGGACTTCCTTCAGAATTGCGATTTTCTTGTCAGCAGGAACTTCTTCAAGAATCACGCTGAACTCAGTTTGTACTTCATCGGGTTCAGCAGCGGCAGCAGCAGGGCCGCCCATCATCATCATGCCGCCGACAGGAGCAGCAGCGCTGACGCCGAAAGCTTCTTCAATTTGCTTGACCAATTCAGAAGCTTCGAGCAAAGTCAGAGACTTAAGTTTTTCCAAGATTTCGTCAGTTGCAGTAGACATTCGTTAAACTCCTAGTTCGATTGTAGATTTGGGATTTGGGATTTGAGATTTGCTCATTCATCATTAGTTTTTCGTCTCCTGTCTTCTATCTATTGCTAAATACTAATGACTGAGGACTAATGACTAATTACTAATGACTTACACAGATGCGCTTTCTGCTTCTGCTTCTGGTTGCGCTTCTGCTTGTGCTTCTGCTGCTACTTCTGCTGAACCGCCGTCTTTTTCAGCATAAGCTTTAAGACCGCGAGCGATCGAAGTAGGAACTTGATTGATACCCACAGCCAACTTGGTTGCGACACCGTTGATAGCGCCAGCAATTTGAGCCATGAGTTGTTCTTTCGACGGCAGATCAGCTAATGCTTTAACATCAGCTTCTTTCAGTACCCGTCCTTCCATTACGCCGCCGCGAAGTTCTGTCTTCTTAGAGACTTTTTGGAATTCTTGGTAAGCTTTAATCGCGCCGCCAATATCTTCTTGCACGAACAGAAACGCCGACGTACCTGTCAGCAATTCTTGTATCGGCTGCCAGGTTTCGTTGCCTTCAACAGCAATTCGCATCAGCGTGTTTTTTGCCACTTGGCAACTGCTTCCTTTCGGACGCAAACGCCGACGCAAATCTGTAATTTCAGCAACACTTAAGCCCCTGTAGTCGATCGCGATTACCAGTTGAGATTCGCTCAAGGTTTGCTTGAGGTCTGCAATAATCTCATTTTTTACTGCTAAACTTTTGCCCATACTTATTTCACCTCCTTTTAGGATCGAAAACTGCCCACCAAAAACCCCGACCTTATAGCCGGGGCAGAGAATTAAAAATTAACAAGTCAGAATTAAAAATAGAAAATTTCTAATCTTTGAGTCTTGAGTTTTTATTTCTTCAGCCTCGGCAGGAAATTAAGCGGTCGGCACCTGCGGTCTTCAGCTTATTGATTTTTGATTAGGCTATCACCAGAAGGCAGACATTAGCAGAGGTCTGGAGTAAGTCTTGTGAGAGATTTACACAGACAGCCGAAGCTGTCTTTTACCTTCTGCGTTCTGCTTTATTCTGTACTAGGCAGCGTCAATTTTCGTATCGCGCAGGGCACTGATATCGACTTCGATCGACGGGCCCATTGTTGCGGATACGTACAAACTGCGCCAGTAGCGGCCTTTAGCACCAGAAGGACGGTTGCGGTCAACAGTTTCTTGCAAAGCATGAAGGTTGACGAGCAAATCTTCCGCTGAGAAAGCTGCCTTGCCAAACATAACATGAACGATGCCAGTTCGATCGGCACGGAATTCTAGTTTACCACCTTTAAACTCGTTGATCGCCTGAGCAATGTCAGTCGTCACCGTGCCACCTTTCGGAGAAGGCATCAAACCGCGCGGGCCCAACAACCGGCCCAATTTTGCCACCAACGGCATCACGTCTGGGGTAGCAATCAGGCAATCGAAGTCCATCATGCCCTTCTGAATTTCATCGATCAACTCTTCAGAACCCGCAATATCAGCGCCGGCATTCAAAGCTTCTTTAACTTTTTCGCCCTTAGCAATCACCGCAACTCTGACTACTTGACCAGTTCCTTTTGGCAGCGATACAGTTGTCCGCAACTGTTGGTCAGTATATTTCGGGTCAATTCCCAAACGGATGTGAGCTTCAGCAGCTTCGCCAAACTTAGCGGTTGCTGTTTCTTTCAAAAGTTGCAGAGCTTCCAGCGGTAGATAAGGTCTGTCTTCAACTTTCTTTTGAAGTTCTTGCAGTCTTCGCGATACTTTCTTTGCCATTGTTATCTCCTGGGGTCAGTCGATTTTAGATTTTGGATTTTAGATTTTAGATTGAACTGTTTAGCTCATTCGTAATCTCAAACATTTGCGATTCCTAGCGAAGCTTTGCTTCTCCCCCTGAATCGCTCGATTTTGGATTTTGGATTTGGGATTTTAGATTGAAGATTTTACATTCACAATCAGGAATTTTGGATTAGCAATTTGGAACTTGGACTAGGAAAAATCTTCCTTCTTCCTTCTTCCTTCTTCCTTCTTCCTTCAATCGGCGATCGCCACGCCCATATTTTTAGCCGTTCCTGCCACAATTTTCATAGCAGCCTCAACATCATTAGCATTGAGGTCAGGCATTTTCGTTTCAGCGATTTCTCGTAACTGAGCCTGTGTAATTTTCCCTACTTGCTTGCGGTTAGGTTCTCCCGAACCCTTAGCAATGCCAGCCGCTTTTTGAATCAAAACCGACGCCGGCGGGGTTTTGAGAATAAACGTAAAACTGCGGTCTTCAAAAACCGAAATTTCTACCGGAACCACCAGACCCGCTTGGTCTGCGGTTCTAGCATTGTACTCCTTGCAAAACATCATAATATTGACGCCGTGCTGACCCAGGGCTGGGCCGATCGGAGGAGCTGGGTTGGCTTTTCCCGCCGTAATCGCCAACTTAATTACTGCAACAACTTTCTTTGCCATTAGTTAGTTCTGTTTCTGAACCTGATTGAACTCCAATTCTACAGGCGTATCGCGCCCAAAAATCGAGAGTAAAACTTTGAGCTTATTTCGTTCCGGGCTAACTTCAATCACATCACCTTCAAAATCCTTAAATGGCCCGGAAAGTACCACAACGTGGTCTCCAGTAGACATCGATATTTTGACAACTGGTTCTGATTCCTGAGCGTTTCTAAAGATCCGTTCTACTTCCGAATGACTCAGAGGTAGCGGTTTGACGTGACCCCTGCCGCGCCCGTAGCGGCGTTTCTGCTCTGCCCCGACAAAATTAATTACATTCGGGGTATTCTTGATCACCTGCCACGTATCCTCGTCCATAAACATACGGATGAGTACGTAGCCGGGAAAGATTTTTTCATCTGACTGCCGCCTGGAACCGTCTTTGCCGACTTTGATTGCCGGAGTTTGCGGAATTTCTACTTGAACGATGCGATCGGCAACATCCAAAGTTTGAATCCGCTGCTGCAAGTTTGCCTTCACCCGCTTTTCGCAGCCAGAGGCGACTTGAACAGCATACCAGCGAGCATCAATCTCCGGCACATCTGGCGATGCTGCCTGTCCCGTCGCTTCTGTGGAATACTCAGATTCTTCTGATGCAAAAGTCATGGCCCAAACACCTTTCCCGCGCCCCAGTTAAAGAAGTTATCCACCAAATAGATCAGGCTTGCTGAGAGGATTACCATCAAAAGCACGGCCAAAGACTCGCTGATTAGCTGCTGCCTGCTAGGCCAAACCACTTTGTCGAGTTCTTCTCTAGTTTCCTTAAAAAAACCCGCAGGGTTAAACCCAGACGCCGTTATTTCTTGAGTTTCTTGAGCTTCGTCTTTTTTCGCCACGATTTAATCCCCCTTGCGATTTTAGATTTTAGATTTTAGATAGTGTGAATGGCCCGCGATTCTCAGATTTTTTGACACTAACCACTTACGCTCAAGTCCAAAATCTCAAATCCAAAGCCACGACTTTTTTACAAGCCCAACCAATCAACGGCGTAAATGCCGATCGCCGAAACCGATGATCGAGAAGCCACACCGAGCATTTGTTGATGGCATTTTTTGCGAACCGCCCACAAAAACTAATTCTACCCGAAAGTTTTGGGTTTTGACTGTTGCCAGCCAATAATCCGGGCGCTTTCGGGCAGAATTTAAAGTTTGGTGATTCAGCGCGCCCTGGAGGACTTGAACCCCCGACATCAGGTTTTGGAGACCTGCGTTCTACCAACTGAACTAAGAGCGCACAGGTGAGGTTTCCGAAATTCGCTTAACCTCTAGATTTCTATTTTAACACAGTGCGCTCCTAAATGGGAAACTTTTTTTTGATTTTTTTCAATTTCCCATAAACCATGAACCAAGGGGAAGCTGGGTGCATTCCTACAGGGAGCGATCGAACCGCTGTTTGACACGAGTAGCTTTGCCCACCCGATCGCGCAGGTAGTAAAGTTTTGCTCTGCGGACTTTCCCGCGGCGCATCACTTGGATCGAGGCGATGCGGGGCGAGTGAATCAAAAACACCCGTTCCACTCCGACGCCCTGAAACACGCGACGGACGGTGATTGTTTCATTAATCCCGCCGTTACGCATGGCAATCACAGTCCCTTCGTAGGGCTGAACCCGTTCTTTGTTACCCTCTTTAATTTTCACGCCGACTCGCACTGTGTCGCCCACGTAAATTTCGGGAACTTGTTTATTGAGTTCTTGCTTGACTCTATTTATTTCTTCCGTTTCGATAGAACGGATTATTTCTGCGCCTTTCATCGGATTTACCAAAACTCACAATCCCTTATCATATATCGAAATGCCCGTTTTATGTCAAAAAATTTCTATGTTAGATACCTCTGGGGTCGTATTTCTGCAACTAGGGGCAATGGCCGCACTCGCCTTCTACGTCGCCGCCAACTTGGGGGCCAACGATGTCGCTAACTCGATGGGGACATCCGTAGGCTCGAAAGCGCTAACGCTGCGGCAGGCAATAATTGTTGCAGGCATACTGGAGTTTTCCGGCGCAGTGCTGTTTGGCCAAGGAGTTTCCGAAACTTTGGCAACAGGAGTTGTGAATGCACAAGTGTTCGCTGACAAACCGCAAGTATTTTTAATCGGGATGGTGTCAGTGCTCATAGCTTGCGGGATATGGCTGCAAATCGCTACCAGTCGAGGTTTGCCAGTTTCTTCATCCCATGCAGTGGTGGGCGCGATCGCGGGTTTTAGCTGTGTTGCAGCCGGAATTAATGCAGTTGATTGGCGAACCATCGGCACCATCTCCCTAACTTGGCTGGCGACACCTGTTGCCAGCGGTGCTTTAGCCGCACTATTTTACAGTGTGGTGAAATATTCGATTCTCGATCGGCCAGATCCTCTATCTCAAATGCGCGAGTGGATACCTTGGCTGAGTGCAGCAATGCTGAGCGTATTTGGCATCATTGTACTGCCGTCTGTGGTGGATGTTGCTTTGGTGCAGACAGGGGCGATCGACTTCGCGCGCGATCGATTTGGCTGGAACCTGCCAATTCACGATATTGTCATTGGCATCGCGGCAATAGCTGCGATCGGCCTGACACTCAATAGCTGGAAAAAATTAGAATCAGTTGAAAACCCAGAAGGCAGAGAGGAGAAGACAGAAGGAATAAGTACAAACTCCTCCCCCACTCCGACACTCCGTCACTCTCTCATCGAGCAACAAATGGCGAGATTTCAAGTCTTGAGCGCCTGTTTTGTAGCATTTTCCCACGGTTCCAACGACGTAGGAAATGCAGTTGCTCCCCTAGCTGCGATCGCCTACATCCGGCGCACAGGTTCCTTTCCCTCAGAAGATTTCAGCGTTCCCCTGTGGATTTTAGTCGTCGGAGGCGCAGGAATAGTCATCGGTTTAACCATCTGGGGCAAAAATGTAATTGCCACAGTCGGCGAAAAGATCATCGAACTCCAACCAAGCGGCGGATTTTGCGCGGAATTAGCCACAGCCACCACAGTCTTGCTAGCATCTCGCTTCGGTTTGCCAGTTTCCACATCCCACGCTTTAGTCGGTGCAGTCGTCGGAGTCGGGCTGATCAAAGCTTGGAAAACAGTACGCTTGCAAACTTTGCTGTCAATTGGTTCGGCTTGGGTGGTGACAATTCCGATCGCAGCAGGTTTGGGTGCTATCATCTTCAGCATCGCGCAATCCATTGGGCAATTTTAGATTTTAGATTTTAGATTGAGGCATTTCAGAACAGTCAACAGTCAACTGTTAACTAATCCTTCTGATTGCCTCGGTTGGGATAAACTCTCGAAGGCAAAAGTTTCCAACCCGCAGCATCCGCACCCCAGTTGCGAAAAATCTTCACAGACGCGAAAATGTTAGCGAAACGCCAATTATAGCAACGCTTCCAGTCAGGAGGCCACTGGGCGGTTTCGTCGGCTGCTTGCAAAGCTCGGACTTCAGCTTCGAGTGCTGCGGCGTGGCGCTGCATGATAATTTCAAGTTGCAAAAAGTGTTCTTCGGGCGATCGCAATTTTTTTACATCCTAACTACAAGGGTGATAAGCTGTTCTGCATTTAAATTGTATGTTAAAGAACAATCAAACTCTTGTGGGGTGGGCGTCTCGCCCGCCCTGAATATACAATTTAAATGCGCGACAGCTTAGACATCTCCAGAAAAGCAAGCTTTGAACAGGCAAGATGCCTGTTCCACAAGAATTATTAGAGATGTCTAATAGTAATTTCCCACATCAAACCCGGTTTCGACGCACAAGCCAAACGGCCGCTCAATCACTTAATTCCTTCTCCAAGCAATGCTTTAGCTGTTGAGCCAGCACCTCGACGCAGGGTTTTCTCAGCATAGTAAGATGATTCCCAGGAACTCTAATCACCTCTACTTTTTGGGTCGTTAATTCACTCCAGCCAAGAGTCGTATCTTGATTACTCATGCTTAGCTGTTCCCTCGATCTAAACAGAGTAATTCGCTGCGGATAAATTTTCGGTACATAGCTGAGAGTTGCTTGACTGTTAGCCTGAAATACAGTAAACATTGAGGGGATTGCCAGCTCGCGCCAGCTCCGTTCTTTTGACTCCTGAGATAGGATGCTAACCATAACGGCCTGTTTCCAATTCCAGCGATGCAAAAAATTAGCTGCCAAATTAAGCATCTTATTTAATTTCGGAAATTTTGCTGCAATACCGCCACTTTGAACATTTTCTGCAGCAGCCACCAAGCGAAAATAATCTACTACAAAAGGCCAGATAGAGCGCGAAACAGTAGTCAGAATAAACTTGCAACCGTCCCAAAAAGAAGGTTTGTTAGCAGAAACCGGCGCTAAAGTATCCAGCACAGCAAGTAAAGCCACTTCATCCCCCGCTGCGAGCAACTGTTGAGCCATCTCAAAAGCAACCAAACCTCCAAAAGACCAGCCTCCTAAAAAATAAGGCCCTTTTGGTTGAACGGTACGCAAGGCTGCGATGTAATCAGCCGCCATGTCTTCAATGCTAGTTAACGGAGAACTTTCGCCGTCAATCCCCTTTGGTTGCAGCCCATAAAACGGTTGATTTTCTCCTAGCCCAAAGGCTAACTCGCAATAAGGAAAAACGACGCCAAAGATGGGATGGACGCAGAAGAACGGGGGATTTTTACCGCGAGACTTAATTGCAACTAAAGGCGACCATTCCAGAGAATTTGTTTCTGAAGATAGCGAATCTGCTAAACCTTCAATTGTCGGATTTAAAAAAAGAGCAGACAGCGGCAACTCGCGCTCAAATTGCTGGTTAATCTCATTGATGAGGCGGATTGCCAGCAGGGAATCTCCACCCAAATCGAAGAAGTTATCGCGAATGCCAACGCACTCTGCGTTGAGGATTGTGGCCCAAATTTGGGCGAGGGTTGACTCGGTTGGTGTGCGAGGTGCAATGCAGCTTTTATCTATTGGATTGCTAGCTAGAGTTCCCGGTGCAGGTAGGCGCAGGCGGTCAATTTTGCCATTGGGAGTTAGGGGCAGAAAATCCATCGCCACAAAAGCATTGGGAATCATGTAATTGGGCAGTTGTTGTTTGAGGAAATTGCGTATTTCCCCGGGATTAAGCGTCTGATTTTGGTTGGGGACGACATAAGCAACTAGGCGTTTGTTGCCCGACAAATCATCCACAGCAACCGCCGCTGTTTCTTTGACTGCTGGATGCTGAACCAGCAGCGCTTCAATTTCTCCCAATTCTATGCGATAACCGCGAATTTTTACCTGTTCGTCAGTGCGGCCTAAAAACTCAATATTGCCGTCGGGAAAATAGCGAGCTAAGTCACCAGTTTTATAAATTTGTTCTCCTGCTTTCTGGCTAAAGGGATTAGCAATAAATCGCTGGGCGGTTAATTCGGGGCGGTTCAGGTAGCCTCGCGCCAATCCGCTGCCGCCGATGTACAATTCACCGGCAATTCCAACGGGTACAGGCTGTAAATTTTTATCTAAAATATAGAGTTGAGTGTTAGCTATTGGGCGGCCGATGGGCGGTTTTTTGCGTGAAGCGAAGCTATCCCGCAGGGAATCGCCAATTTCGGCACAACTTGACCAGACTGTCGCTTCTGTTGGGCCGTAAGCGTTAAAAAATCTGCGCCTGGAAGCCCAGCGTTTAACAATATCCGGGGAACAGGATTCGCCAGCACAGATGATTGTTTGCAGTGCGGGAAGTTCGGCGTTTGGAAGGACAGCTAGCAGCGAGGGCGGGAGGGTAGCGTGGGTAATAGCATTGTCCTGCAAAAATTGGATTAATGTTTGTCCGGGCAACAAAGATTCTTTCTTGGCACAGTAAAGTGTTGCTCCGGTTCCTAATGCCATGACAATTTCAAATATTGAGGCATCAAAACTCAGGGAGGCGAATTGCAAAATGCGGTGATTTGAGTTTAAGTTAAAAGCTTCTATTTGAGCTAGGGCTAAGTTGTAGAGTCCCCGATGTTCGATTAAAACGCCTTTCGGTTTTCCGGTTGAACCAGATGTGTAAATGACGTAGGCTAGGTTTTCTGGTAGGATATTTGTAGTTGGGTTTTCTGGGCTTTGTCGGGCGATAATTTCTCTGTAGGAGTCCAAACTCACTACTGAAAAAACTCCGTAATTTTCCGGCTGCGTCAAGTTTTTTGCTAAGTGCTGCTGAGTTACCAAAATCGACACCTGAGCATCTTCTAACATGAAGTTAAGCCGCTCTTGAGGATAAGTTGGATCTAAAGGCAGGTAGGCTGCGCCTGCTTTGATAATGCCTAGCAATCCGACGATCGCCTCTAAGGAACGTTCTACACAAAGGCCGACTAAAACTTCTGGTGCTGCGCCCAATTGCTGCAAGTAACGTGCAAGTTGGTTGGCTCGGCTGTTGAGTTGGCGGTAGGTTAACTGCTGGTTTTCAAAGACGGCGGCGACAGCATCGGGCGCGAGCGCGACTCGCTCTTCAAATAGCTGATGGAAACACTGGTTTTGCGGATAATCTCTCTGAGTGTCATTCCAATCGATTAATAATTGCTGGTATTCTGGCGCTGTCAGCAAAGCCAAGTCGCTGAGGTGCTGTTTGGGATTGGCAACAATGGCTTCGAGCAGCGTTTGGAAATGTCCCGCCATGCGCGCAATTGTGCCGCTATCAAATAAGTCTGTGCTGTAGACAAATTGCCCTTGAATACTTCCTGCATTTTCCCACAAGTGGCACTCTAAATCGAGCTTGGCGGTTCCGGCGTCAAAGTCGATCGCCTCTCCAGCGATTCCCGGCAATTCTAGCGCTGCTACAGGAGTGTTTTGCAGGCTGAAACTAACTTGAAATAGGGGGTTGCGGCTCAACTCGCGATCGGGGTGCATTTCCTCAACCAACTTCTCGAAGGGCAAATCTTGGTGAGCGTAGGCTGCCATTGCGACGTTTTTTACCCGATGCAATAGTTCCCGAAAAGTTGGGTTTCCTGATAAATCTGTACGCAGCACCAAACTGTTGACAAAAAAACCGATTAATGCTTCTATTTCGCTCAGGTTGCGATTGGCGATCGGCGTTCCTACTGCTATATCTACTTGTCCTGTATAGCGGTACAGCAAAGTTTGAAAAGCGGCTAATAAAGTGATAAATAAAGTCGCGCTTTCTTGCTGGCTAAATGACTTTAGCGCCTCGCTCAAAGCAGGTGATAGCATTATAAATTGTTTGGCACCCCGGTAGGATGGAACGGCTGGTCTTTGCCTGTCTGTTGGTAGATTGAGTGCGGTAATTCCGTTTAACTGCTGCCGCCAATAAGCTAACTGCGTTTCTAATACTTCGCCCTGCAACCATTGGTGCTGCCATTCTGCAAAGTCGGCGTACTGCACGGGCAGTGCTGGTAAGTGCGAGATCCCATTTTTTACAAATGCTGTGTAGAGGGTTCCCAGCTCTCGAATTAGCACTCCAATCGACCAACCATCAGCCACAATATGATGTAAATTCAGCAACAATATATGTTCTGTTTCACTGAGTTGTAACAGCGTTACTTTAAATAACGGCCCGGCGGCTAAATCGAAAGGGCATTGCGCTGCATCGGTTGCAAGTTGCAGCGCTGCGGTTTCCTGTTGATTTGGCGAAAGATTTTGTAAGTCGATTGTGGGGATAGATACGGTTAAAATAGGAGCAATAACTTGTACGAGTTCCCCTTCCAAAAGCGTAAAAGTAGTGCGTAAAGTTTCATGCCGCTGCACAATTTCATTGAAGGTTTGCTCTAAAGAGCTTAAGTTGAGCGAACCAGTTAAGCGGAGCGCTGTTGAAACATTATAGAAAGGATTACCCGGTGCTAATTGATTGAGGAACCAAAGCCGCTGCTGAGCAAACGATGCGGGAAATACAAAAACTTCGGTTTCTTGCTGCATATTTATCGAAATTGCATCCTGTTCCACAGCCATCCTTTTCATTTACTTTCTCGATTCAACATCTTGCCCAAGCCAAAAACCCTCTTCAAATTATCAGCGTTTATCAGCGTTAATCTGCCCTTCATCTGCGGTTGCTCTATCAATCAAAAAATTATGCAATAGGTCCATTAAAAGATGATAGCTTCCGCCGCCGACTATCGCGCGAAATCGGCACCAAAGCAGGAACTTCACTTTTAGCATTCTTATCTTTTAAACTTTCCACAATCTTAGATAATTCTGCAATTGTCGGCGCTTCAAAAACGCGGCGCAAAGGCAACTCAACCCCGAAAGCATCTCGCACTCTAGAAACAAGCTGAGTCGCCAGCAGCGAATGGCCTCCCAATTCAAAAAAATTGTCCCGGATACCCACTCGCTTAATCCCCAAAACCTCAGCCCAAATTTTCACTAAAACTTCCTCAATAGAAGTCTGAGGCGCAACATAACCGCCAGCCCATTCTAACTTAATCGGCTCCGGTGCAGGCAAAGCGACGCGATCGACCTTTCCGTTAGCCGTCACAGGTAGCGACTCCAGCACCACAAAAGCCGACGGAACCATATATTCCGGCAGTTTTTCTGCTAGAAAAGCCTGCAACTGCGGCACTAATTTCCGCGCTGCTTTAGCTTGTAAAGGATTGTTAGCATAAGAGCGCCAAGGACGCAAGTTATCCCTTCGGGTTTCTCCCACAAAATCTCTAATTTCGCCCCGTGCAAACACTACATCGTAGCGCCCTTGACCGTCGGAATTAGACCAACTAATATTAACATTATACGGAACTTCCAAAGCATACCAAGCTTCGGGATCGACTCCTAAATCATCGACTTTTTCCACCGCTTTCTGCAACTGACCTGCTGTGGGAAATTTATCCACAACAGACAGCAATTCTGCCGCCTTAACTGCTGCCGTTACCCGCGCATTAGGCACATTAGCAATTCTTAAAACATCGAGTTGATTTTGCAATAATATTTGTTGCACCTTGGTAACAGTCAGATTCTGATTTTTATCCAACCAATCCAGCCGTTTCGCTCCCCCCAACTCCCCTTGTGCCGGGGATTGGGGGGGTTCTGTTTCCGACGCAATATGCAAAATAGCATTGTACCGAAAATCAGTTAACTCATTGTGATAACTACCGCGAATTAATTGAATCTCTACGCCGCCAATCTGCGGAAAGCGGTGCTTTAATGCGCTAAAAAAATCGGGATCGATAACTAACTCTGTTTCTTGAAAAATTTGCATTTGTACTCGCTGCTGCAACTGTTCGCCCGCGAGAGAAGGTTCGGATTGATACAGTTGTACCGAAGCGTGAAAAGCTGCCAGCAACGGCAAGCTGCGGACATCTCCGATGAATATAAAGCCGCCGGGGGCAGTTGCTTTCACCGCACCTTCTAACACCTGCACGAGATAGTCGATAGTCGGGAAATATTGCACGACTGAGTTGAGAATTACTGCGTCAAAAGCTGCTGTCTCTACTCCTTCAAAGTCTGTCGCCATTTTCTGAAGCAGCGTTACATTAGCTAACTGTTGATTTGCCAAGTGCTGCTGAATATAGTTGAGCGAAATAGGTGAAAAGTCGGTGCCGCAATATTGAGTGCAGCGAGGCGCAATTTGGAACAGCAACAAACCTGTGCCGCAGCCAATTTCTAACACTCGGCTAGGCTGCAAAGCTAAAATTTGGGCGGCTTGATTGTTCGCCCAGTCGCGTATCTGTTCTGCTGGGATTGGCTGATTAGTATAACTGCTATTCCAGCCGACAATATTAAATGTTGGATCTGAGTCAACAGCAGGTTGATTGTAAGTTTCATTGTAGAGCATTTGCCACTGCAAAACCTGTTCGTCCTGCAATTGCATTATTTGGTTTTTTTCGCTGGCACTGCTATATTCAGGATTCAGGGCAATATAAGCTACTAAACGTTTATCTCCCTGTCCATCTTCCGAAGCTATTGCTACAGTTTGCTGCACGGCCGGATGTTGAGTTAATACGGTCTCGATTTCTCCTAATTCGATGCGGAAACCGCGAATTTTTACTTGTTCGTCAAGGCGTCCCAAAAATTCAAGGTTGCGATCGCCTCTGTAGCGCACTAAGTCGCCGGTTTTGTAAATTCGCTCTCCTGAATTTGCTTTAAACTCAGATGTTGCACCATTATCGAGAACAGGCAAGATGCCTGTTCCACAAGAGATGAATTTTTTTGTGGAACAGGCATCTTGCCTGTTCCTAAACAAGTCATTGAGAATGGTGTCTGAATTAGGTTTAAAAGGGTTGACAATAAAGCGTTCTGCGGTTAAATCTGGGCGGTTGAGGTAGCCGCGAGCGAGTCCGTTTCCGCCGATGTACAATTCGCCAACAACCCCCATTGGTACGGGCTGCAAATATTTGTCTAATATGTAGACTTGAGTGTTAGCAATGGGGCGGCCAATTGTCGGGGCGATGTCTGTTTGCTCTGTTGCAGGAATATAACCGGAAGTTGTGACGACGGTGTTTTCGGTTGGGCCGTAATTATTTACTAGCTTAAATGGATGGGATTTTAAAGGATGTTGTTGCAGTTTTTCGCCGCCTGCGAGCAAGATTCGCAACGCTGTTGTTTGAGGCCAATCTAATAGCAAAACTTTCTCGGCTAAAGGTGTTGGCAAAAAGCTAATGGTGATGGCTTTTGATACTAACCAGTTTTGCAGTTTTTCAGGGTCTCGCCTGATGTCATCTTCTGGAAAGTAGATGCTAGATCCGGCGGCGAGATAAGGCCAAATTTCCCACCCGCAAGCATCAAAGCCGATCGCTGCTATTTGCGTTGCCCGATCGCCCGCTGACACCCCAAACTCTCTTTGATGCCAAAAAACGAGATTTAACAAGCTTCCGTGCTCAATTTCCACTCCTTTCGGCTTTCCCGTGGAACCGGAGGTGTAAATCGCGTAAACCAGATTTTCGGCTGTGGCTGCGCTGGTTGGATTGTCGGCGATTTCTTGGGAAATCATCTCCCAGTCTGTGTCTAAACAAACTATCTGTAAATTGGGCGATTCCCTGCGGGATAGCTTCGCTTCACGCAAATTCTCTACCCATTGCTGCTGAGTTAACACAACAGATAATTGAGCGTCTTTTACCATAAAGCTCGATCGCTCAGCAGGATAGCTCGGATCTAAAATTAAGTAAGCTCCTCCCGCTTTCAGGATACCCAACATCCCCACGATCAGATCGAGCGATCGCCCGCAGCAAAGCCCGACTAAAACTTCCGCCCCAACCCCCATTTTTTGCAGATAACGTGCTAGTTGGTTGCTGCGGAGATTGAGCTGCTGGTAGGTGACTTGCTCCTCTCCAAATACCAGCGCCACCGCATCCGGTGTCCGATCGGCCTGCATTTCAAATAGCTGATGGATGCACAAATCTTGCGGATAATCCGCCTGAGTATTGTTGCATTCAACTAACAAACGATCGCGCTCTTGGGCGCTCAAATATTGCAAGTTGGCAATTCGCTGTTCGGGATTTGTCACAATGCTTTCTAACAGAGTTTGAAAATGGCCGATCAGGCGCGCAATCGTAGCTTCATCAAATAAATCGGCGCTGTAAATAACCATGCCGCTGATGCCTTCCGAGCTATCAACCCACAGCTTATTGCTGGGCGATTGGTTGCTTCCCGAGCTGTTGGGCGATCGCTCCCACAAATGAAACTCCAAATCAAACCGCGCTGTACCCACATCTAACTGCTGCGGGCTGAGTGTTAATTCTGGCAATTCTAACCGATTCCCCGGCGCGTTTTGCAGCGCAAACGCCACCTGAAATAAGGGATTTTGGTTCAAGGCGCGATCGGGGTGCAGTTCTTCTACTAACTTCTCAAACGGCAAATCTTGGTGAGCGTAAGCTCCTAATGCTACCTCTTTGACTCGGTTTAAAAGTTCCCGAAAAGTTGGATTTCCCGACAAATCTGTACGCAACACCAAACTGTTGACAAAAAACCCGATTAATGCTTCAATTTCACTGCGGTTGCGATTGGCGATCGGCGAACCTACAACAATATCTTCTTGCTGCGCGTAATGGTAAAGCAACGTTTTAAAAGCTGCCAGCATTGTCATAAACAGCGTCACTCCTTCGCGCTGGCTCAACGTTTCTAAAGCCTCGCTCAGTTGTTTTGGCAGTTGCAAAAATTGCCTTTTGCCTCGGTAACTTTGAATTGCTGGCCTGGGGCGATCCGCAGGCAAATTTAGCATAGAAATGCCGTTTAACTGCTGTCGCCAGTAAGCAAGCTGCGTTTCTAAAACTTCCCCTTGCAGCCATTCGCGCTGCCATTTTGCAAAATCAGCATACTGGATCGACAAAGCCGGTAAAGGCGAAGGTTTTTCCCTAGCAAATGCCGTGTAAAGTGCGCCTAATTCCTGAATAAGCACTCCGATAGACCAACCATCGGAGACAATGTGGTGCATATTCAGCATTAGTAAATATTCGGCATCATCTAACTGCAATAATGTAACTCGCAGCAACAAGTCATTGGACAAACTGAAAGAGCGTTGAGCTTCCTGGGTCGTGAGCCTGTTTGCTTCAGTTTGTCGAGATTCCTTTGGCAAATTTCGCAAGTCCACTACATTAATCGGGAGGTGGAAAGCGGCAGCTATTCTCTGAACGGGTTGCCCCGAAACTACTGCTAAAGTCGTGCGTAAAGCTTCGTGGCGGCGCACAATTTCATTGAAGGTTTGTTGCAGCGCCGAAAAATTGAGCGAACCTGTCAAACGCAAGGCTGCGGGAACATTATAGAAGGGATTGTTCGGTACTAATTGGTCGAGAAACCACAAGCGCTGTTGTGCAAAGGAAAGCGGTAGATTTCCGTCCCGCCCCATAGGAACAATCTGTGTAGGAGTGAAACTCGAAGTACGATTAGCTGCTTTTAAAAATGAAATTATTTCGGCTTTTCTCTGAGAAATTTCAGCGCGCAGTTCTGGTGTAATAATTCCTTCGGGAGCGTTGCAGCGCAGGCGAGAGTCCTCAACAAAAATATTAATATCTAGACTGCGAAGGTAAGATAAAAACTCAACTAACTCCACCGTGACAGAATCTCTGGCATTTGGCGATGAACTCGCTATTTTTGGATCGGGCATTTTGAGTCATCCTGTCATTACTTGGGCAAATCAATCAAAGAAATTCCACCAGCGCACAAGTTAAGAGCTTAACTTATCGCTTGCTTACTGTGGCCTAACCTGAGTATGATTCTGTTTGAATCCGCAACCAAAATCCTACCCAAGGTTTCAGCTTATGCCGTTCATGCCCTTCAATTTCCTGTTTCTATGGCTGGTGGGACTGCTGTCCGTCGGCGTACTCGGCGGAGGTATATACATTATTTATGAATGGTACATCGGCGAACTTGTAGGGATTTCCTACTTAGTCAGCGGAGTCTTGATGCTTCTTTGGTCTGTTGGCGGCCGCTTTATCAGTTTGCCGCTGTTCCGCCGACCGGGTACTGACGAACCCAAGCCGACGCGGACGGGTTCGGTTCAGCGAGTAGAGAGGCCTGATGGCACTATTTTACAAGTAGAATTCTACGGCCCAGAGGACGGACAACCGATTATCCTCTCACATGGTTGGGGGCCGAACAGTATGGTTTGGTATTACGCGAAACGGCAACTAACCGATCGCTTCCGAGTGATTGTTTGGGATCTTCCAGGTTTGGGAAAATCCACTCGACCAAAAAACAGCGACTACTCCCTAGAAAAATTTGCCCGCGATCTCGAAGCCGTCATTGCCATAGCAGGAACTAAACCTGTTATCCTACTCGGACACAGCATGGGCGGCATGATTGCTCTAACATTCAGTCGGCTTTTTCCAGAACTTCTCGGTAGTCGAGTAGCTGGTTTAATTCTGGTAGATACGACTTATACTAATCCCGTCAAAACAGCTATTTTTAGCGGTTTATTACGCGCTTTGCAAAAGCCGCTGCTCCAACCTATGCTATATCTCACCATAGCTTTGGAACCCATTATGTGGGGAATGACTTGGCTGAGCTATCTCAATGGTTCACTGCACATCAGTGTAGAATTATCGGGATTTAAAGGCACTGAAACACGCGGTCAATTAGAATTCTCAGCTTTCTTATCAGCCTTGGGTTCTCCCGGCGTTCTCGCTCGGGGCACACTGGGAATGCTCAAATTTGATGAAACAAAAACTTTGCCATCAATTGACATTCCAGTGTTGGTGATCTGCGGCGATTCAGATATTGCCACTACCCCCCCAGCTAGCCTGCGAATGAAAGCAGAATTACCTCAAGCAGAGCTAGTTACTATACAGAAAGGAGGACACATGGCATTAATGGAGCATAACCAACAGTTTGCAGATGCTGTGAGGGCATTCTGCACTGAAATTTCGTGACTAAAAATGTGACTTAAAATCCTGGGTAGTGGTGCACAAGTAAGGTTTTTCGTTTTCTCAATCCTTATGCAGGCAGGGTTATATCGACTTGCATCATTGCTTTTGCAGGACTACCCTCAGATGTTGGTCAATACAAGGGAAAATCAGCAATGTTTTATGAGCAATCAGAATTCGACGTTCGTTGTGAATGGGGAATGCAAGGAGTTGAAAAGCTTTCTCCAATCAGCGACGTTGTTATTATTATAGATGTGATGTCTTTTTCAACATGTGTAGACATAGCGGTACATAATGGTGCAATAATATTTCCTTATCGTTGGAAAGATGATACTGCTGTTGAATACGCGAGGTTGAAAAATGCTCAACTAGCTAGCTTCAAGCGCCGATTCTCTGGTCAATTCTCCCTTTCTCCTTCCTCACTTGTTGGTATAGCTGCCAATACTAAGCTCGTTCTACCATCTCCCAATGGCTCAACATTAACGCTTGCAAGTATGGGCAAGCATACTCTGGCGGGGTGTCTGCGAAATTGTTTGGCTGTGGCTGAATATACTGCTCAACTCGGCGGTTCTGTTGCGGTGATTCCTGCAGGTGAAAGGTGGGAGGACGGAACTCTCCGCCCCGCTATTGAAGACTTAATAGGTGCTGGAGCAATTATAAGTTATCTAAAAGGAACTAAGTCTCCGGAAGCACGAGCTGCGCTATCAGTCTTTAAGGATGTTCAACATTGCCTTGATTCTGCGCTATTTAGCTGCTCTTCTGGTAAAGAACTTACCGAGCGTGGTTTTAGTGAGGATGTAAAACTTGTAGCTAAATTCAACTGTAGCAACGCTGTCCCGAAACTTCTAGACGGAGCTTATTTAAATCAAAGCATCATTAATCTCGACCTTTAAAATTTTGTTTTCCGGAGTGAGTGCGACCATTTTTCAATATGTATTCAGAGTTGCACTTAGGACAATTCATAAGCTCAAATTTAAGGTAGTTGAAATAGTGAAATTATAACACATTTTCCTTGCTATGCAGGACTACCAAATCCTGTAGGTTCTGGCTGTGGCGGGCTTAAAATTCCACATCTTCTCGCTCACTTTCGTCTGTTCTGGGAGTATCCAAACCTTTCGCAGCCCAGCGCATTGTTTCAATGTATTTTGCCAGACTCGCCACAGTCGGAGCCTCAAACAAATTGCTGACCGGTAACTCGACTTGCAAAGCGTCTCGGATGCGAGAAATCAACTGAGTTGCTAGCAGCGAATGCCCGCCTAGCTCAAAGAAATTATCGTAGATACTAACTTGCTGTTTTCCCAAAACTTTAGCCCAAATTTTTCCCAGCATTTCTTCGATATCAGTCCGAGGCGCTACATAATTTTCTGTTATATCCTCGCTGTCTGTATCTAGATCGGGCAAGGCGCGGCGGTCTACTTTGCCATTAGGCGTCAGTGGCATATTCTCCAACACTGCATAAGTTGCAGGAACCATATATCCTGGTAACTTTTCTTTCAAAAATTGGCGCAAGTCACTTGATTTGAGATTTTGAGTTTCTGATTTTTCATTAATGCCGTCAGGAATAACATAAGCTACCAAATGTTTATCGCCGGGGATGTCTTCCCTGACAATTACTACTGCTTCGCGCACTTGTGGATGCTGGCACAAAGCCGCTTCAATTTCTCCCAACTCGATGCGGTAGCCGCGAATTTTTACTTGGTCGTCAACGCGGCCTAAAAACTCGATGTTGCCGTCAACCCGATAGCGACCTAAATCACCTGTTTTATAAAGCCTAGAACCAGATTTATTGCTAAAAGGATTGGGAATGAATGCAGCAGCAGTTAAATCAGGCTGGTTGAGGTAGCCTTTCGCCAGTCCGTCACCGCCGACGTACAATTGACCTATAACACCGATCGCCACGGGCTGCAAATCCGCATCGAGGAGATAAATTTGCGTGTTGGCGATCGGGCGGCCGATGGGGATAGATGTTGCGGTTTCGGGTACGTCTTGCACGCAATAATAAGCCGAAAATGTGGTATTTTCTGTAGGGCCGTAAACGTGAATTAATTGAGTAGTTTGCGGCTGTTGGAGAACTTTTTTAACCCATCTCATATCGACCGCTTCTCCGCCAAATAGCAAGCAGCGCAGCGAATTAAAAGCTTGCGGTAAAACTCTAGCAATTTGTTGAAATAAGGCAGTTGTTAAAAACAAAACTGTGATTCCTTGTTGGCGCATTTCTAAGGCTAAATCGTGAGGCGAAAGGGTAATATTTGTGCTAATTCCCACGACTTGAGCGCCGTTAAGCAAGGCTCCCCAAATCTCGAATGTGGCTGCATCGAATGAAGCGTTTGATGCTTGGGCAATTTTATCGGTAGGCTCTATTTTTATGTAGTTGGTGTTGAGTACCAGCCGATTTACTGCTTTGTGGGTGACAGCAACTCCCTTGGGTTTTCCTGTGGAACCCGATGTGTAAATAACGTAAGCTAGGTTGTCTGCTGTTGCGGTGTTGGCGGGATTTTCGGCGCTTTCTTTGGCTATGTCTTCCCAATCGCGATCGCACTTAATCACTGTATTCGAGAAGTCTCGGAAATTCTCAATCAATTTATCCTGAATTAGCAAGACTTTAACTCGACCATCTTCCAGCATCAAGTTTAGCCGATCGCGCGGATAGCTCGGATCTAACGGTAGGTAAGCCCCTCCCGCTTTCAGTACAGCCAACATCCCGACAATTAGGTCGATCGATCGTTCTGCACACAGCCCCACTAAAACCTCCGCCCCCACGCCCAGTTTTTGTAGGTAGCGCGCCAGTTTGTTGCTGCGAATGTTAAGTTCTCTGTAAGTCAGGTGCTGGCCCTCGAAAGTTAGGGCGACATCCTCCAGATGCTGCTGGGCCCGCTCTTCAAATAACTGATGAATGCACTTATTTTGAGGATAATCTGTCCGAGTATCGTTCCATTCTCTGAATAATTGATTCACTTCATCCTCGCTCAATAAAGGTAAATTAGCGATTCCTTGTTCTGGATTAGCAACAATGCTTTCCAGCAGCGTTTTAAAATGCCTCAGCATTCGGGCGATCGTAACTTCATCAAATAAATCCGTATTGTACACAGCTACGCCTCTGAGGCCTTCCGAATCTTCCCACTCTTCGCCGTACCTGCTCCTAAACTTATCCGCAGCTTCCCACAAATGCAGCTCTAAATCAAAGCGCGTTGTTTGAGTCTCCAAAGGAAAAGAACTCAACTTTAATTCTGGCAATTCTAGCTCGTCCAGTGGCGCATTTTGCAACCCGAATACCACCTGAAACAGCGGGTGGCGATTCAACGATCGCTCTGGGTGCAATTCCTCGACGAGCTTCTCAAAAGGCAAATCTTGGTGAGCGTAAGCTCCCAGGGTTACTTCCCGCACCCGGCCCAAAAAATCTCGAAATGTCGGGTTTCCAGAGCAGTCTGTTCGCAGCACTAAAGTATTGACAAAAAAACCGATTAATGCTTCTATTTCGCTGCGGTTGCGATTGGCGATCGGCGAACCGACAACAATATCTTCTTGTTGCGAGTAACGGTAAAGCAAAGTTTGAAATGCAGCGAGCACTGTCATAAATAAAGTCGCTCCTTCTCGCTGGGAGAGCACTAAAAGTGCGTCCTTCAAGTTTTTTGGCAGTTCTAAATATTGAGTTTTTCCACGATAATTTTGCCTAGCTGGTGCCGGGCGATCTGTGGGCAAATTTAACACAGAAATCCCGTGCAATTGCTGCCGCCAATAAGCTAGCTGAGTTTCTAATACTTCACCTTGCAGCCATTCGCGCTGCCACTCGGCAAAGTCGGCATATTGAAGTGATAATTCTGGCAGGGGAGATGGCTGTTGATTTATCAAAGCTGTATAGATAGCCTCCAGTTCTCGAATTAGCACACCGATAGACCAATCATCGGAGGCTATGTGGTGCATATTTAGCAAGAGAATATGCTCGGTTTCTGTCAGCCGCAGGATGGTTACTCGCATCAGCGGCCCGGTGGATAAATTGAAAGGGCGAAGAGATTCGGATGCAGTGAGTTTATGTGCTTCTGTTTCCCGTAGTTCTGGTGGCAAATGTTGCAGGTTTAAAAGTTTTAAATGAGTCTTGAAAGCCGGAGAGATTATCTGCACGGGTTGCCCTGATACTGCGGCCAAAGTGGTTCGCAAAGTTTCGTGGCGCTGCACTATTTCGTTGAAGGTTTGCTCTAAGGCTGTTAAGTTGAGGGAACCAGTTAAGCGCAGTGCTGTTACTACATTGTAGAAAGGGTTTTCCGGTGCGAATTGGTCGAGAAACCACAAGCGCTGCTGGGCAAATGAGGCGGGAAAGACAAAGACTTCGCCTTCTGAGGAAATATTCAGTTTTTCTATATCCTTTGTAAAGGAATTGTCATAAATTTCGGATGCCATATCTGTTGCTCTTGGGGGATGAGATGTGTTAATTTTTGGATGGCGCGGGGGTGGCTTTTTCAGGGTGCGATCGCCTCTTAAAACTTTCGCGAGCAAAAGATCGGAACTGTTAAAATCATAAACCTGGGTGCGGGAGTGCGGGAGAAAGGCGGGCAAAAGAAACCGGATTTCTGGCCGCAGCATCAAGTTATCCATTGAGGGGCTAGGAGTGCGACCCCCCAAACATTTAGTCGCGGAACGGGCTCTTAGGCTTGTGATTCGGGTGCAATCGGGTGAGTTAGATGCGAGAATTACCGGGAGCAATCCGTGGAGAGGTCATGCTGTAGTATGATTTCTAATTGCACAAAGTGTTCTTGGGACGATTCCGTGCCGGATAGCTTTGCTTCACGCAATTTTCTCACATTTGTAGCTTAGCGACTACTATTGATTCAACAGTGTCCGCAATCTTTTAGAGCCACTCACTAGAACTTGCGACCTGATTTGGCAAAATACTTAAGAACACAGAACGTGCAGTTTAAATTAGAGGTTATAGGCTAATGGCGCAGCGGAACGTATACTCGTCAAAGGGCGAGCCAGAGGATGCACAATCAGCAGAAGAAGTCCTCCACTCAGTAATGCAAGAACTGGACGCTTTGCATCAAAATGTCAAAGGCCAGTTAAATCAAGACATTACTCGGCTGCAAACTGAAAAAAATCACCTGATTGAAGATATTGAAGACCTCCGGGAGCAATATCGCAAATTGCAGTCTCAGCAAATGGAATCTCTGTCTGGGCGATACATTCAGCAGCAGCAATTGTGGCTGAAGCAGTTGGCTCAAGTTTTGGCTCACAATTTGCAGGATTTGTTGGTGCAGCGGTTCAACGAACTCAGCGCTAATGCGGGAAATTCTCTCAGCAGCCCTATTCCCAGTGGCGAGTTCCCGATACCCCTGCCGCCGAGCAACTACGACGAACGAGCCTCGCAGTTGCTGGCGGCGCTGGATGAAAGGATCGATCGCAGTTTCCAGATGCTGGAACAAGATTTAACCAGTTACGAAAGCGAGCTTTCTGTGCGGCTCAACAACATGAAAACCCTGGAACTGCAAGGGGAAGAGCTGTTACAAAATCTCGTAAACCGCATCAGGGAAGAACTCGAATCAGAAGAAGAATATCTTGAGAATCCTTTCGATGCTCAAGATTCCTATGTCGAGGAATCAACTAATTCAGTTAATTCAGTTAATTCAGTTAATTCTGTCCGCCCACAACTTAAGCAGCCGCCAACACCTGTGGAAACGCCGCGAGAACCGGTTCGGCAGCCTTCTTCAGCGCCACCGACGGCACCCGCTAAAGTAGCTTCTCAAGTGCAGACAGGTTTGGTGCTGGCTTTGTCTTCGGCGGTGGTATTGTCGCTGTTTAATGTTTGTTTGAGAATTCTGATTAAAAGCAAAAATCCTCGGATGGTTTTTGGGTTGTTTGAATTTCCGGGGGTGGTGACTCCAGGTTTTGGAAATTCTTTGTTGATTTTGTTGATGCGGCTGATCGTGGTGATGGCTTTGATGCCGATATTGGCGACATTTCTGTATCCTTCTGTGTGGAAAGATATTAGGCGGTTGTTCCAGTCGGGCGATCGAGCTTTGTGGAGTAAGGTTTTAGGAAGCGCATTTTTTCTGTTTTTGTCTCAGGTTTTGATTTATTTGGCGATCGGCAATATTCCGGCGGGGATTGCGATTACGATTTTCTTTATTTATCCGATCGTCACCGTACTAGGTTCTTGGATCTTGTTTGGTTCTCGCCCCAGCACAGTCGGCTTTTTGGCGATAGTCGGGATTACCGCAGGTCTGATTTTAGCTGGGTGGCCGAGTTTTGCGGCCCCAGCTCCCGGCGGCGGCAATGTCGGGGTGGGAGTCACGGCTGCACTCGCTTCTGGGATTACCTTTGCAGGTTACGTATTGCTGACGCAAATGGCTGCGGGCAAGTTGCACCCAATTCCTTTTAGTTTAGTTAATTTCGCCGCGATTTTTGTATTTTCCTCCCTGAGTTTGTGGGTGCCGCTGTCGGAAAATTTTTCTCCTAAAATCGACCAAAATGTTTGGCCTGGTTTGATTATGGGAGGCGTTGTTTTAGGGGTGCTGACGCTGTTTAGCTATCTTTTGAATAATTTTGCCATCCGCTTTGCCGGGGCCGCCTTAGCGTCAGTAATTGGCACTTTGGGGCCGGCGATGACCGCACTCTTCGGTTTTCTAATTATCAATGAGAAGTTGCAGCCTGTGGCAATTCTGGGCATGGCTGTAGTGACTTTGAGCGTGGCTGCTATGAGTGTGGAACGCATAATGGCTCCTCAAAAGAAGGCTAGTTAATATCAATTCCGGTTGCACCGTCCGTGATTGTTGACTGTTGACTGTTGACGGGCGGGTCGAAAAACTGAATGATTGAGTGTTAACTGTTGACTCGATTTTATTATTCCGATGCAACCGGAAACGATATAAGGCAATAATTTGGGCCGTCGTCCATTCCCAAACCCGGTTTCTTCAAGAAACCGGGTTTCTCCATTCCGAGACAAGATCCATAGGCTTATTGCATAAATCTTTGATTGATAGGGAAACCGTAGAGGCATTTCTAGATAGGAGAAGGAATGCCTACAATTAAAGTTTAAACAACAGAAAGAACCACTCGAAAACCCACAATACTAGCCTTGCAATCCGGCTGATATCTGAGGCGGCACGCGCTGCGACAATTCGGAGGATGATCGTTCCAAGAACCCCCCCGCAACAACCTCAGCGAAGAGTCCCCGTCAGACTCCCAAACGCTACCATCAGCAGGCGCACCGTTATAATTATTGTGCCAAGAATCCGCGCACCATTCCCAAACATTTCCGTGGAAATCGTACAATCCGAAAGCATTAGGTTTAAAACTGCCCACATCTGTCGTTTGAAAGCGATAAACTCCTTTCGGCCCGTCAGCGTAATGAGAATTTCCGTTGTAATTTGCTAACTCGCTGGTAATCGTTTCCCCAAAGTGAAACGGCCCCGTAGTTTTCCCCCGGCAAGCATATTCCCATTGGGCTTCGCTAGGTAAGCGATAATTCTTACCAGTTTTGCGAGAAAGTCGATCGCAAAACTCCACAGCCTCGTACCAAGATACATTTTCTACAGGTCGATTTGCACCTTTAAAACGGGCAGCATCGGGATTGAGAAATATTTTAATTTCCGGCAGCGCTGCAACTGCTGTCCACTGGGCCTGAGTGACTGGAAATTTGCTAATATAGAAAGAGCCTAAAGTTACTGGGTGCTGCGGTTTTTCGTCGCTGTCTCCCCGATCGTTTGGAGAACCCATGAGGAAAGTACCGCCAGGAACTGATACCATTTCCAGCACTGTACTGCTACCGAGACGTTCTTCAAAAAAACGCGCTTTGCCGCTGTTTACATTAGTTTGCTTCCCGCGCTTGTCTACTGTCACCACCTGAAATTCAAAAGTGCTTTTGACAGCGGCAATTCTCTGCGATGCCTTGTTCGGAGGCGGATTGGTGTTGGATTTTTCCCTGGGATTGACAGAGATATTACTATTGATTTCCCCGCTTTGATTGAGCGGGAGATTGATAGCAAGTTGTCCTCCTTTTGTGAAAAAAGAATTTATAGCAAGTTGTCCTCCATTGACACAATGGGGTTGGGGAGGTAAAGAATAGAGATTTAAAGCTTTGATTACTTCATCAGCCGATTGATATCTATTTTTGAGATAATCTTGAATTAATTTATCTAAAATGTTTGCCAACTCGCTGCTGATTTTTGTGCCGGGAGGCAACCGTTCTCTCCACATCCAGCCGCCGTTGATCGGGTCATAAAGGTGATCGGCACCGTCAACTTTTGGCAAACATTGAGTTAGCAGTCTCAGGCAAGTTATGCCCAAACTGTACAAATCGCTTCCGGGGAAAACTTGACCGCGCATTTGTTCTATCGGCGAATATCCGGGCGTTCCTACCGTCGTGCCTACTTTGCTCATCAGCGAGCCCGTCACTTGCTTGGAAATGCCGAAATCTATCAAAACCAACTCTCCCCGCCCTCCCCTTCGGAAAGGTGAATTCCGAAAATTTCCCGATTTTGGCAGGGAGGAGCTAACAGAGGTGCGACGCCGCATGATATTCTCAAGTTTGATGTCTCGGTGAATGACATTGCGATCGTGCACAAATTTCAAAATCGGCAGTACATCTGCCAACAACTGCCAAATTTTTTCTTCGCTAAAAACACCCTGCTGAGTTAATTCTGCTAGTAAAGTTTGCCCCTCAATCAACTCTTGTACTAAATAAAGTCGCTTGTCTTGTTCAAAATAAGCAATTAATCGAGGAATTTGGGGATGTTCACCGAGTTCGTAAAGTCGTTTCGCTTCTTGCTTAAACAATTCGGCGGCTTTTTCAAGTGCTGAGGTTCCTTGAAATTGGGGTACAAACTGCTTGATTACACAGGGATCGTCCATGCGATCCGTATCTACCGCTTCATAAGTTCTGCCAAATCCCCCTTCGCCCAACAGTCGAATCACGCGGTAGCGGTTTCTAAACAGAGGCGTGAGGCCTTGCGATCCGCAACTTTGACAGAATTTAGAATTGTCGGGATTGAAAGGATGAGCACACGTGGGATTAGAACAGTAGAACATATCTGGGAAGAAATGATCCGATTAAGATTATGATATATCTTTTCTGGTTCCTCATCGAGTAATAAAAACTTGTAAGCTGTTCGGTATTTAAATTTAAGTAAGCTTTCGGACGAGTCCGATTGCCGCCCCACAAGAGTTATCAGAAATGATTTCCAGGCAAAATATCCTAGCCGGATCGCCTAATTTTCGCTAACCTAAATCAGGGCCATTTGGTCGTAAGGATAGCATATTATATGACTAAATTGGCGTTGCTGAATTATAGGTATGAATTCAAGATTTCCCAATTGTTATAAGGCAAGTATGGTGAGTTTTGTAACATCAAGCGAAAAGTTGATTCATACGCCAGAATCAGCAACGCCACTATCAAATCACTGACCGGATGATTTTTGATTTATGCGAACTCGTGTGTCAGAAGCTCGAAACTCGATTGCAAGAACAGTCACAACAGTTAAAAAAGCTCGACTGATTGCGTCAACTCTAACCGCGTTCGCTTTGCCTGCAAGTGCTGTGTGCGATCGAGAGTAGTGCTAAAAATCTCACTAAATCTAACTATCTGCACGCTTGTAATTCATCACCAAATCCAACCGCGATAAAGAACTTGTCGCTGATTCCCGCACATAAGAATCCACCGATTCATCATTGGCAAATGTGGTGAGAACTTCTACACAACGCCGATCGCCCACAGAAGCAAGAGCATTCACGATCGCCACCTGTACCGCCACATTATCCGTTGTTTTGAGCGACTCCACCAAAATCTCAAAAGCAGAGGAACCCATCTGCCCCAAGGCCATCACTGAAGCAATATTAACCACAGGATTCGGATCGTCGATCGCCTTTTTCAATCCCTGCAAGCCCGCTTCAGGAAACGGCAAATCTGGATAATTAACCGCAATTTGTGCCAATACCTTCGCCGCACTCCCTCGCACAGTCACATTATCACTGTTTAACAATGCCTCAACCACAGATGGCACAGCCTCTTCACCAATCACGCCCAAGGCTTTTACCGCCGCCCGACGATAGGTGACATCTTCTTCATCTAAAATGCCCACCAATCGAGAAATTGTATTTTCATCGCGGGAATCAGCAATTTCAAACATTGCCCGATCGCGCAGATGAGGATTCGGGTGTTTTAGTTGTTCAAACAAAGCATCTGTTGTCATGGTTTTTGGGGTTTTAGGTATTGTATTTTAAGCTTAATTAAGATATTACATTTCTCAGGTAGGGACACTGCACTGCCGTGTCCGGTAGCTGTAGTGACACGGCAGTGCCTCCCTACAGCTCTAACTCGGATGTGACAGAAGTATGAGCATCTACTTTAGCTCGAACCAACCAATCTTGATCGGCCGCAGCAATTTCATAACCGCTGACATCACCAAGTTTTTCTAGTGCCATTAATGCAGCATACTTCAAATCCCAGATTTTAGTTTCCAGACAGGCTTTCAATTCTGGAATAGCACGTTGTTCTCCCAGTTCTCCCAGGGCGATCGCCGCCGCTGCACGGGATTTCTGAAACTGGGGTTGCGGGTGATGCAAAGCTTCCAATAACAAATCGTAGGCTGGAGAATGTTTTAACCAACCGAACAATTTTACCACATGAAAATGCGCTCCATAGTCATTATTTGCTTCTTCAGCAAAGGTAGCAAACAGGGCGGCTGGTGCCTCCTCTGAGTAATTTTCAAGTATCGTTTTAGCTGCTAAATAGCAACGTCCAAAATCTGTTTCGTATAATTGGCGAATTAAAAACGGTAAGTCGGGCAATTTTTCATAACTATGCACTAGATCTAAATCTGCTGGATAATCTCTTAATGTTTGTTCCAAATGGGGTTTAATGGTAGCAAAAGTCAGGAATTTGTCAGCAATTCCTGCTTCTGCTAACATCCTAATTCCTCTGAGCCTAAAGACTAAAGATACCGGGCATCTGGCAATATTTGGAATTGCATCGTAGTAACGCGCATCTATCAAATCCTGAATAGATAATCGGCGCCCAAGGACATTTTTGTGTTGCAACATCGCGACAACTTTTCCCATTTGAGAAAAGTCTCTGGTTAAGCGACAAATTGCGGCGATCGCAGCACTAGCAGTCGGCGGGTCAATATCATCGACAAATCTGCGAATTCTGGCTACGGCTGGCTGATAATCTAACTTAGTTAAGGTGTGGATAATTACCCGGTAGGTTTGTCCCGGTTTCTCCAGCAATTGGGCAACTTCTGCTAAAATATCGGGATCTTGAGTGCCAATTTCGCCGATCGCCCAAACCGCATTTTCCACCGTGTAGCAGTCATCATCCGCCAGACAGGTGCGAATCACCGGCAATGCTTGCACCGCTTGCAGTCTTCCTAATGTTTCCACCGATTTGCGGCGCACAATCCGGTTTTCCAGCACCGGATCGGTTTGTTGTACTGCTCGCATCAGTGCTGCGATCGATCGATCACTTGAGAAATTGATCAAGTGGGAAGCAGCTATGTAGCGGGAATCCTCTTCGCCGATTTCTGCTTGGGGCGTATCTAAAAGCGCGATCGCCTGGTCTTCCGTTAAATTAAAAAAACTAAAAAAGCGTTTATCCATAAAATTAGCAGTCTGCAATAACTATAATATGATATGCCTATTAAAACACAATAACAAGCCTAGGAATTCTTTACCCTTACCTCACCAAAATCGGTAAAGCAACGAGCCAAGAGTTCCTAGACTTGTCGGGTAGAAACTACCCTGTCACGACATGACAAACCTGTCAGTTAATTAGGACAGGGAGTTGATCGCGTAGTCAAGAAGAGCATTGTACTCAGTCAAAGCTTGAGCAGACAAATCGCGAGGAGCGCAACCGCGGTTACGAGCAAAGCTCAATGCTTCAACGTAAGGAGCAGTAGGCAAGCCCAAAGCGCGATAAACTTCGCGTTGACCAGCAATACCCCATTCGTCCAGAGGGCCTGTGCCACCAACAACTAAGCAATATTGAACCAAGCGCAGGTAGTGCTTGATGTCACGATGGCATTTTGCTTTGAAAGTATCGGTGGAGTTAGCTTGACCGGATTCGTTCAAGTAAGGATACTTTTTGATGCAAGCATCATAAGCTTCTTTAGCAACTGCGTCGAGGTTGTTGCCTAGTTTTTCTGCAGCTTCTAAACGAGCAGCAGAGCGTTGGATAGAACCTTGAACTGATTCTAAATCTGAGGTGCTAGGGAAGCGGCCTGCTGCATCAGCAGAGGCAATAGCTGTGGTGAGAACTGATTTCATTTCCTAAAACTCCTAAAGTGATTTTGACGACAGTGAGCGTAGTTTCAATTTTGCTGAGCGAATTGCGATTAGCAACTGACTAGCTCAGTGCAGAAATGATGCGATCGAAGTAGCTGGAAGCTTCAGCAACGAGGCTAGCACAACGATCTTCTACTACAGGACTGCCCATTTTGCGGAGCTTAGCACCAGCAAATTTTTCGCTGGGATTGTCTTGGATGTGAGCAGCCGCTTGAGCCTTCATGATTTGAACGGCACGCACGGTGGAGGTGGTGGGCACGCCCAAAGCTGCGTAGGTTTCTTTCAAACCATTCAAGCAACGGTCATCAAGAACTGAAGCATCACCAGCCAACAAAGCATAGGTGACATAGCGCAGGATGATTTCTGCATCGCGCAAGCAAGCAGCCATGCGGCGGTTAGGATAGCAGTTACCACCAGCTTGAATCAAGCCTTGGTTTTCGCAGATCATACCGGCAACAGCATCAGAAACCATGCAGCTAGCGTTGCTGGCGATCGCGTTTACAGCGTCCAAGCGTCGGTTGCCGCTGGCAACGAAAGCTCTCAGAGCACTAATATCACCGACGGTAGAGGTGCTGGCATCGGCTGAAACTACAGCTCTTGAAAAAGCGTCAAGCATTGAGTTCTCCTTAACTTAGAAAAATTATTTCTGAACTTGAGTTGGTCAACTTGGTGACTAACTTAATGGTTTTGAATATATCTCTGGGGTGTTGCCTCTGTCTCATTCCTGAGAAACAAAGTAACAATTTGTTACTTTTGTGGCTAAAAGCACTTTTTTTCGTGGACAGCGGCCCAAAAAGTGGAGTTCTGAAGACAAGAATATTTTGGCTCTTGCCCCTGTACAATGTTTTCCATGAACAATATTAAGCAGTTTGTTGAAAATTCTCTAGGGCGGTGGCGCTCCCAGCGCAGCGCCCATCATTTGACTTTCAGACACTTTGAAGCTGTGCAGTCAGTCATTGATATCGTTGCTATCTCACCGGGCGATCGGGCAGTGATGGAACTCTGTCAATTGTATAATGTTGACTCATCCCAAGCAGTAATGCCTTTTCAAATGAGTTGGGAGGGTGAGTCAGATTGGGATGAGAATTCTGAGGTTAAGGGGAGTTGTATTCTGGTCCCAATCCCAGATCCAAATATACCTAATCGGGGTAAGTTATTACGAGATCAAGGTTATGCTGAAACTATTGCCGCCGCAGGTGACTATCACATCACAGAGGATGGAACTTTTGTGCTGTTGACTAGCTACGAACACGCCGCAGCAGAAGAAAAAATTTGGTTTGCTAATCCTAATTTACGGTTTCGTGTTTCCCTAATTAAAACCAGTGGAGGAAGTGGGGTAGTAACAGCGTCATTTTCCTCAGAAATTCGTTCGCTTTCAGGGAATTAGTGAATTGCTAATTGCTATTAATAAACTTTCTTCTACCTTCTTCTTAGCTTATGAATTCCGTTAAAAGCAATGATTTAATCACTTTAGCTCAATGGATGGCTGGGGATTTTAGTAACTCTCAACAATCCTTTAATAACCCACAAAAATTTGCCCATATTCGGATATTTTTTCGTCCCTTACCCTTTGAATTTTTCAATGCGATTGGCTTTTACTCTGAACAAGTTTACGATCACGATCTGTGGACTCCCTATCGTCAGGGAGTTCATCGCTTAATTGACCAGGAAGATCAGATTTATATTGAAAATTATAGCCTCCAAGACCCCATACAGTACGCCGGAGCCGCACGAGAGTTAAGCATTCTCAAAACTATTAAACCAGATAGTCTGCAACGACGCTATCACTGTTCCATGATTTTTAAACGAGAGGGCGAAATGTTTCGAGGCCGTGTGGAACCTGGAAACCTTTGTCTCATCGAAAAAAGAGGTTGTTCCACCTACCTAGTCAGTGATGTCGAGATTACAGAAACAACTTGGAGTAGCCTCGATCGAGGTCTGGACGTAAATACCCATCAACAGGTTTGGGGGTCGGCTTTTGGCTCTCTACAGTTTGAAAAGCGTCAAAGTTTTGCCACTGAGTTACCTCACATCTTATAACTTATCGGCTTAATAATTTCAAGTCACACTCACCATATATTACATTTTTTTATTTCGTACTACAGAATAAATATTGCAATAAAAGACTCCGAACCCAGCTTTCAACCTCTTTGTGTAGTACAACTAAGCTCCCCCGATCAAATTTTATGTTAAGTTATGTAAAGTTTTTTAATATAACGTCTAAGTATGGTAGTTTCTCATGTAATACAATCGTGGAGATTTTTTAAATGGTTTTTGGACCTGCATCTCGACTTGGAGTCAGTTTATTTGAAGAAACACCTCGTTTAGAACTAATTCCAGGACGTTCACAAGAAGAAGTAGAAACCATTATTAATGCCGTTTATCGGCAAGTTTTGGGTAATGCTTACGTCATGGAAAGTGAACGAGCGACGATTCCTGAATCCCAATTCAAAAGTGGTGAATTCAGTGTGCGCGAATTTGTCCGCGCTTTGGCAAAATCAGACGCTTACCGCTCTCGCTTTTTTGATACTTGTCCTCGCTATCGGTTTATTGAACTCAATTTCAAACATCTTCTAGGTCGGGCCCCTGATGGCTTAGAAGAAATGAGAGAACATAGCACCATTCTAGATACAGAAGGCTTCGAGGCAGAAATTGATTCTTACCTCGACAGTGATGAATACCAAAATGCCTATGGGGAAAATATCGTTCCCTATTACCGAGGCTACAAAACCCAGCCAGGACAAAATATGGTTGGGTTTACTCATATGTTTGCTCTGTTGCGGGGAGCTTCCAGTAGCGACCTCAAGGGCAGTCTTTCTGGAAAAACCCCTGTCCTGAATAAATTCGTGATTCAGCAAACCCCTCTACCCATAGTTCCCCCTTCAGGTGGTGCAGTTGGAGATGGTTGGGCATTCCAAGAGTCTGGTATCAATTCACGTACTCGTGCTGGATTAGGCGCCTCAGCAGAAGGCAAAGTTTATCGCATTACTGTGACTGGATATCGTTCTTCAGCAACGACTGTGATGAACCGAGTCTCTAAATTTCGCTCTAGCAATCAAGCCTATCTCGTACCATTTGATAGGCTCTCGCAAGAATATCAACGCATTCACAAACAAGGCGGCGTAATTTCCAGCATTACTGCTGTCAATTAACAACCGCTCAAACTTCTGCCTTAACGACTTGGGGAATTATCTCCCTGAGCGTGTCTTTCACAATGCCTAATTCCATGTTTTCAAGCGTTATTTATTCTTAGGAGAAACTCAATGAGTGTCGTTTTAGATGCGCCAGTAGAACTTTGGCCGACCAGTAGCTCCGATGATAAACAGGCAATAATTCGCGCTGTTTACAAGCAAGTATTAGGCAATCCCCATATCATGGAAAGTGAACGCCTGACGATTGCAGAATCCAAGTTGTGCGATGGCACGATAACGGTACGAGAATTTGTCCGCGCTGTGGCTAAATCTGACTTTTATCGCAGTCGGTATTTTGAATCCTGCGCTCCTTACCGCTTTGTCGAGCTAAACTTCAAACATTTGTTGGGTCGCGCTCCTTTAGCTCAAGAGGAACTTTCTGAGCATATTTGTCGGTGTACGCAAGAAGGCTACGAGGCCGAAATTGATTCTTATCTCGATAGTCCAGAATATCAGGAAAAATTTGGCGAGAATACAGTCCCTTATTATCAAGGGGCAAAAAGTCAAGTCGGACAAAAGCAAGTCGGCTACAATCGCACCCTTTCCCTGTATCAAGGTTATGCAGGAGTTGATAGTGCTTTTACCGCTTCTCGCTTAGTAGATTTTGTGGCTGGTAATAGCGGTAACAAGATTACTTTGCCAACAACAGGCGGTCGGAT
Organism: Microcoleus sp. AT9b-C3; assembly: GCF_036705485.1. Classification (NCBI taxonomy): domain Bacteria; kingdom Bacillati; phylum Cyanobacteriota; class Cyanophyceae; order Oscillatoriales; family Microcoleaceae; genus Microcoleus; species Microcoleus sp. AT9b-C3. Next base: position 157,785 of record NZ_JAUBUR010000012.1, read on the forward strand.
CAGTGCTTACAAAGATGCGACAGAAAAGACATTTAAGATTTTAGTCAAGGGGTCTAAATTTGATAGTCCTCGCCGACTAAGTAACACTGAATATCTTGTATCCGGTGGGAATATGACTCCGCAAATTCAGCGCATTCATCGTGCAGGTGGCAAAATTGTCAGCATCACAGAAGTTGCTTGAGGCATAGAGTGATTAGCGGGTAGAGAAGTAGTAAAAAATTACTTCTCTATCTCTCTCTGAAACAATCGCGATTTTTATCTTATCACCCTCGCAATTATGAAAGCGATAACGATAGAAAGAGATAGTTTTTCTATGCCTAATAACAGATGTGTTTGCCTTAGTCAAGCTATTTCAGCCAACAGTAACTTTTTTTTACACTCTCAATCAAAATTTAATTAACGTTAGGACAAAAAAATGTTCAGTTTAACAGCCGCTTTCATAAGTGACACAGTAGAACTGCTATCCAATGCAACGGAAGACGATTTACAAGTCGTTATTCGTGCTGCTTAGCGACAGGTGTTAGGAAATGCTCACCTGATGGAAAGTCAGCGTCTCACCAGGGCTGAATCTTTGCTCCGCAATGGTGAGATTACGGTGCGTGAACTGGTCAGACAAGTGGCAAAATCCGACCTGTATCCCTCTCTATTTTTTAACACCAATTCTGCCTACAGGTTCATCGAGTTAAACTGCAAGCATTTAATTGTCGAGCTTCTTCAGAACAGGCGGAAATTTCTGCTCACGTCCAAATTTGTAACGGTCAAGGCTAGGATGCCGAAATCGATTCTTATATCGATAGTGACGAGTATACCTAGAACTTGGGCGAGAATATTGTGCCTTATCCTCTGAGCATTAGTAGCCAAACTGGTATCAAGAATGTCTGGTTTAATCGGATGCTTTCTTTGCTGGGAGGATCAGCTACTAGCGATATAGCAGTAATCAAGCTCAATTAATTGCTACGGTTGCGAGCAACCTGCCTCATAAAATCCAATTTTCTAGCGTTGCTACCAGTGGAGCATCTAGCACAACTGGTAAACGTTTTCGGATTACTGCTGCTAAGTCTGGTGGTGCTAAGGTCAGAGTGAGCAAGATTCCGCTATGAAGCCAGCTATGCTCAAATGTCTAAGCAAATTAAAAATATTCATAAAATGGGAGGCAAAATTCTCAGTATTACTGAAGTTGGCTAAATTGATATAGACTTCACCTTTGTATTCATTTGAGTTTGGTATCTCCTGCTTTCTGTACAGCGAGTTTATTATTCGCTCTTTTTCTTCTATGTAACACTTGAAAATAAAAATAAATTACTCAGTTTTCAAGCTGAGGATCTGAAAGATGCTACCCCCAATAGCTTGTAAAAAAATTCAGGCTTGGATTAGAAGTCGTCACCTAATTTTTTCCGGTCAATTGCTAATTTTTGAAACTTTAGACTATCCAGCCGTTGAGCGATTTGAGGAATGTGTTAACAGTCTAGGAGGGTGCTTAATTTCTGTTGAACCAGCCAAACGACTTTGGATGGGAAACCATCGGCAAGTGATTCTTTATCAGGCTAAAGCCAGTTTGCATACACCTCATCATGAACTGCGACAGTATTGGTTCAAGTACGGCTGTTTTCAGACTCGATTCGATCAAAGAGCTTAGCTATAACAAGCGCCAAGATTGTTAATTATTAAAATATCTTTGGTTATTTGCATAATTAGGAACTTTTTGGTTAAAATGGAGAAAAATTATACTTTGTTGTGATTATGGATCTTCATGAAATCGAAACGTCTCTGAACAATCCTGATTTTCAGTATCGACTCAAGGCCGTCGCGGCTCTCAAGGATTATCAACCAGAGATTGCCGTTCCCTTGCTCAAGGGCAAACTCGATGACCCGGAATTCTTAGTACGTTCCTTTGTCAGCAGGGCCTTTGGGACACAACAAACCGCTGAATCCTTCGCCTCATTGCTCCAAATCATGAAATTTGATAATACGCCGAATGTGCGAGCTGAGGCTGCTAATTCTCTTTCGCTTTTTGGTCGATGTGCTGCATCTCATTTAGTCTTGACTTTTTTTCAGGATGACCACTGGTTAGTGCGTCGTAGTATTCTGGCAGTTTTGGTTGATATGGAGTGCGAAAGCGAACTCTTTGAGGTCTGTATGGAAGCTTTAGCTGGCGAAGATATGACCACCCAGGAAGCGGCTGTGGATGCACTTGGTACATTAGCCGGAACTAATCAGGAACAGGCTGCACTTTCTCAGTTATTAATGCTGGCTAATTCTGAGTATGAACGTATGCGTCAGCACGTCGCATCTGCTTTGCAGCATTTTGACGATTCGCAGGCTAAGGAAATTTTAGGTCAACTTCGGCAAGACTCAAATCATCGAGTTGTTGCTACTGCTTTAGAAAATCAGCTTTAGACAATAAATATTAAGGAAGTTGATTAAGCTTGACTAAAAGTTTTTAACCCACTGATTAAATGGTCAAAAGAGAGGCTCAATAAATCCCGGTCTTCGGAATTAAAATGCTGCAAGCTAACTTTTTTCAACTGTTCTAGTCCACAGAGCATCGCCGAAACAGGAACCCGCAATTCTTGATACAGTAGTTCCATGTTTTTGAGTCCTTCTGGGCTAGTAAATTGAGGGCGATTACCTGCAATTCCATAGGTGATACAGCGTAGGAACTGCCAAAAATCTCGCCAACAGGCTTCAGCACGTTCGGGAGGATAAAGGTCATTACCAGGCTCAGTGATATCGGGAAAGTCCGCTAATACCTTTTTCCTCGCCTCAGCAACAATATCAGGAGCTTGGTCTCGCAATAATCTGGCTTTTTCTAGCATTAAAGAGAGATGAGGATGAAGATTTTCAATGCGTTCTAAATCCTCATCTGTGAGATATCGACTTTGATTGTCAGCATCTTGAAAAATGGCAATTACTTCCTCTGAATATAAGTTTTTCCAAGTGGCAAAACTGACAATTCTGGCTTGGGGAATTAATTGCTTGGCTCTTTCACTTAATTGCATATTTATTAAATTACACTCACTTAATTTACTAGGATAGACTAAAATTATGAGCGACTTGGTTAAGATTTATTACAAAGGGAGCAGTTTAATGATGGTTGGCGCAGGGTTTTTCTGGGAAATCCTGAGCGCACCACAGATTTTTGTAACGAAATATTACTTTGTTTGTCAAAAACAGAGACAAGATTTAAGGTAATCCCTTATGATCTTGTTTTGAGGGAAAGATTGAAGGAGCTAGATTTTAATCTATGTTTAAGCCGTTTCAGGAATTCTTAGAAAAAGAACTGTTTGGACGTTTTGCTCTAGAGAGTCGTCCCATTCCCTCTGGGTTGGAATCGGTGGTGAGTGAAAGAGGCAAAAATCCCGCCACGATTCAAAGTTGGTGCTATCAATGTCCCGAATTGCGAAAGATTCGTTACACCTACATTGATGCTGGAGAAACGGCACAAATTTTCAATAGTGTCATTTATCCGAATTATAATTACGATCTGCCTTTGCTGGGAATTGATTTTTTAGCCTTTGGACAGAAAAAAATCTTGGTTGTCTTAGATTTTCAACCTTTATTCCGCGATCGAGCCTATATAGACAAATATATCGGGCCCATGAGCGCACTTAAGGAGAAATACAAAGATTTAACACAAGACTTAGAAATGAAGTTTTACGATGCGAACCAGTATTTTTCTAAGAACTTGCTATTTGCTAAAACTGATGCAGAAACGGTTGTAACTCGTTTATTTCCAGCCTATCAAGAATATGTCCAGTTGTATTGGCAAATGCTAGAGCAAGCTTCCCCGCTTAACAGTCCCGAAGAGATGCAGCGGATTGTGAAGGCACAAAAAGATTACGATCAGTATAGTGCAGAACGTGATCCAGCATCAGGGCTATTCGGCAGCTATTTTGGGCATGAATGGTCAGAGCGATTTCTGTACGAATTTTTGTTTGAAGATGCTGTTCCCTTAGCAGTTCCAGCGGGAGTAAGATAAGTTAAAAATGACTCTTTATCAGCCTTTTTTAGATTACGCTCTCCCAGTTCTAAAAGCACGACTTGACTTGGCGCCCTATCCCATTCCCGCAGGTTTTGAGCACAAGGAAGCTATAACTGGGAAGGGGAAAAAAGAGCAGTTGGTTGTGACGACAAGTCATGCTTTTAAGTCCTCAAAATTACGCCAAATTCGGGCGGCTCATGTTGAGGGTGGTGATGCTCTCCAGGTACTTAATTTTGTGATTTTCCCCCAGTTAAATTATGACTTGCCCTTTTTTGGGGCGGACTTAGTAACCTTGCCGGGGGGACATTTAATTGCTTTGGATATGCAGCCTCTTTTTCACGATGTTGCTTATCAGAAGAAATACTCAGAGCCAATTTTGCCGATTTTTAACAGCTATCAAAAGGAGTTGCCTTGGGGAGGAGATTTTCCTGACGAGGCAAAACCTTTCTTTTCTCCTGCTTTTCTTTGGACTCGTCCCAAGGAAACAGAGGCTGTGCAAACTACGGTCTTTGAAGCTTTTAAGGATTATCTTCAAGCTTATCTCGATTTGGTTGAGCAAGCGCAACCTGTCACAGATAGTCAGCGACTTGGAGAGATTCTTGAGGCACAGCGACGTTATATTAATTATCGTGCTGCAAAAGATCCGGCGAGGGGGATGTTTACGCGCTTCTATGGTGAGGAGTGGACTGAGGAATATATTCACGGTTTTCTGTTCGATTTAGAACGCCACCTTCTTGAAGTTCCACAATCAGTTTAAATTTATCTTACCTGAGAGCCAAGACTCTGAGCGGTATTGTTACGAGTAAAAGCATTCCAAGTTCCTAATTCTTTGCGATCGCGACTACAAAGCATGGCTTTCATCTCTTGGGTCAGTCCTTGTGCTAGGGTAAAATCTGCCCCAGCGATACTCTTTAACTGCTCTAAATTGGCCCCGGTTAAGTCAGCCCCTCGTAAATCCGCTCCTTGTAATTCGACTCCAATTAAGATAGCATTTCGCAAATAAGCACCAGTCAGAAAGGCATTCTGAAGACTCGCCCCACTTAAGGCGGCTCCCTCTAAATTTGCCCCAGTTAAATCGGCTCCGCTGAGATAAGCACCTCGCAGATTGCAGCCGCGTAAATCTGCGCCTCTGAGGTAAGCTGTATTTAGAAAAGCTCCACTGAGATTGGCTTGGGGACCAATTGCTCCTGAATTTTTGTAATTAAATCCTTCTGGCCAAAGGGTATGAGCATCATATTGAGCTAATTTTAATTTAGCCTCTTGTAGCTGGGCATCGACTAAATTACAGCCCTGTAACTCTGCACGAAAAAGATAGCTTTCTTGTAAATTCGCTCGACTCAAATTGGCATCTCTGAGATTGGCCCTTCGTAAATCAACTCCTTGGAGATTTGCCCCTTGCAAATTGGTTTGACTAAGGTTTGCCCCTATCAAGTTTGCTCCACTGAAATCAATACCAACTAAATCCATCTGGCTGAGGTTTATTCCCGCAAGGTTGCTTTGAGCTAGACTTTTCCCTTGCTGAATGGTTGCCAAGATTTCTGTTGCAGAAAGGGGTTCGGAGAGGAAAGATGAGTGTTGACGAGGTGACATTATGTTTTTCTGAAAATTTATTGATCGAGTTGCTCAAAATTGTCCCGTGTCATTTATCCTAGAATTTGAAGGATTCCAGACTGACGTTTGTTTATTTTTCTTAACCAAAATCAGCTCTGATTCCCAGTTCGGCTAAGCTCAGGTCAAAGCCTAAATTCCCGTTTTTCAATGAGATTTGTCTCAATCCCTCTGATTCCTCTCGCTAAGTTGACACAGAAATGCTGCTAACACCACCTATGACTATGATGGATTTCTTTCGCAAGAGTGAGGGCGTTTGGTTTACTCAGCGAACAGTCCATAATTTTGATACTGCTGCGGCTGATGAGTCGGGAGAATCCAATGTCATCATTGAAGTTTTGTCAATAGATGATCCCAGACTTTTAGATGTTTGTCAACAGCAGAATGTCGATCCCGCTTTAGTTAGTGGGGGATGCAGTTTTATGTGGCAGGACAATTTAGATGATACAGTTCCGAACCAAAACTATGCTGCTATTCTTTTAGATGTGCCTAATCCTACTAATCCGAGAACAGGCAAGTTTCTGCGAAATCGAGGCTATGTTGAAGGTATTCCGGTCATCGGTGTTTACCATTTTGCGGATGATGGGGTATTGACTATTGAGACGGAATATGAGACTAATCAAGGACAGGAACGCTGTTGGTTTATTAACGATCATTTTCGGGTACGGGTGATGACTGTGCAGATGGTAAATGGGGTTAAACAAATGGCATACTGTTCTGAGCGTCGTTGTATCTCTCACTCGGCTTTAGAAGAGATGATTGAACAAAATCGCTTGAGATTTTCTGGGGTGGGTGTGCTGTCACCTTAAAGCACAAATATCCAGTCTCTTGCAATCGCAGCTACACACAGTCAAAATCTACTGGTGATTGAAATTGCGGTAACATAAACAAAAAATATCCCGACGACTGCAATCGCATCTACACACAAAGTTCGCAGACGCGGACTAATTATTGAACTCTCAAAACTATGTCTGAAAACGAAGAATTGAATCCATCCGATCGTGAGGAAACTGTTGCCGCTTCACCAGAGACTAATGTTGAAGAATTGGCCGAAGTAATTGCTGAATTTGAGGCATATCGGGAACGTTTGGTTAATGAAACAATGACGGCGGCACAAAAGGCAAAATTACCTCCGAAGGCGGCGATGGCTAAAATTGAGCCGGAACTTGCTAAGATTGATGCGGGACTGGAGAGTCTTCGCGCTCAATTGGCGGCTCTAACTACTAATAATTAGGTGATAATTATGGTCAATTTTAATGCTCAAGCTGAGGCAGATCCAATTCTCTTGGCTCACGATGAAACTGATGCTTTTCTTCGGGAAGTTACTGAACAAATAGATTTAGATACTTTCGATGCTAATGATTCCAATCTGTTGAAGCGGTTGGTTGAATGTTTGGGCGATACGCGGGGGATGACTCGACTGCGTTTCGCGGAAACTTTGGCGGAAATTGGCGAAGCGGCGACTCCTTTTTTATTAGATGCTTTGGCAAATCATGTTAATCCGGTTGTGCGGCGTGCTGCTGCTAAAACTCTGACTTTGATTGCGGATCCGACTGCGGTTCCTTATTTAATTCATGCTTTGTTGAATGATGAGGATACGGTGGTTAAGGGTTCATCAATTGGGGCGTTGGCGAGGATTGGGGAGCCGTCTGTGCAGGCTTTGTTGGATATTTTAGGGTCAACTGATTTGCCTGAGAGTACGATCGGTCATGCGGCTTGGGCGTTGGCTTTTATTGGGGCGGGGGCGAAGGAGTATTTGTATCGGGCGATCGCGTCTGATTCGCCTGTGGTGCGCGGTGCGGTGGTGGGTGCGATCGCGAAAGTTGCCCAGGAAGAACCGAAGGATGAATTATTCGAGATTTTGGTTAAGTCTCTAACGGATGTTGATGTTGATGTGCGCTGTGAGGCGGCGGCGGCTTTAGGAAATCTGGCTTATAAACCGGCAATTCCTAATCTGATTGAGTTGCTGGATAATGGTGATGGGGAAACTCGTAGGGCGGCGGCTTTGTCTTTGATGAAAGTGGGCGATCGGGCTGCGATTGAACCGCTACAAGCTGCTTTGGAAAAGGAGTCTGAAGCGGCGATTCAAGGTGTGATTAAGTTGGCAATTTCTCAAATTAAGTAACTAAAAGTATGACTAAATCTGGAACGGGGCGGATGTTGCTTTCTCATAATTTTGATATGCCGGAGGGTGTTTTTCTCACTTTAAGTAGGGAAGAATTTACTCTGGTATTTGCTGAGGGTTTAAGTCAATATCCTGAGATTAAGTGCCGTCAATTAAATCATGCTCATTGGATGGTAGAAGTTTTATTTTCTACTGATGCTTTTTCTCCGCCTCAAGTGGGAGAATTTTGTACTCAAAGTTTGGTGGATAAGCGGATGAGTCAGGGGAAAACTGATGATTTTTTTCCTGATATTTTGATTTTAGCGGGATTGAAGAAGACTCCTCCTTTGAGTAGCGATGCTGATGCGTTGCAACCGGGAGAATGGGGGGTGGATGTGGTGGAAACTCAGTCGGCTGAGAGTTTTTTGATGGCGATGGGGTGGGAGGAGAAAACGGCGGGGAAAAGTATTGAGGATGTTTTTAAGGTTGAAAGGAGAAAGGGGTGAAGGGTTACAGGTTGTTGGAAAAGTAAGAGCTAAGTCCCAAAAGACTGATTGTGATGTTGGCCAGGATATTATCTATTTCCCTCCGATCAAAAAATTGAATTGAAGGTAATTTGGGGAACTGATTTTCAGCATATTTTCTGGACAGTCATGGTTATCAGTTATTGCCTCCCGTGTTGGTTTCTTAGGAATATTGATATTTCTGATAGCGACAAATCGATAGACATAACCATCAAGGAATTTTTTTGCAGACCAAAATTCTTTGCCAATTTTCTGACAATACGCGACAAAACACTGTGCACCTTTAAGTTGCTGAATAATTTTCCATTCTGGGCTTGTTGTAGTTTTGGCCTTCATCTCAATACAGAGGATAACTTTTTTCTTACCAGTATCAGCAATGATCACAAAATCTGCACGTCTGCATTCACCTTTTGAACCACAAAATATCGCTTCAGGTGATGTAAAATCATCTACTTTAATGATAATAACTTGATCGTCATTGGGCATTCCACGAATTGTCACAAAGCAGTTGGGGAGAGCGGGTTCTCTGAGTGTCACTTCCTTTTTGCCATAGCTATCTTCTACCAATGGCACTGTAGCACTTTCTTTAATCATCTCTTTGAGGATAGCAATATCAGACATTAATCCTTACCCCAGACAATCGCTTCCTGAATCCGGTTCATAGTCTCAATAGTTGTATCAAAACTGCGAGCTTCAATACCCATTTCTGGATCAATATCTGCTGGTGTCAGGGTTTGACATAGAGTTTTTCTTTTCTTTCCTTCTAAAAGGGTTGGTGCTTCTTCTGCAATATAAACTTTAATTTTTTCAGCCGATATCAGTTCCACTTCGCGATAACCTTCTTCTTCAGCAATTCGCTTCAGATGAGGTTGATCGTGGTTAAGCATAATCAAAGTATTCAGTTCTTTAATAATGTAATCGCTATGGGTAGTTATAAACACTTTAATACCTAGATTAACCAGTCTGGCTAATAGCCGTGCGACGCGGCGCTGATTTTCAGGATGTAGATTCAATTCTGGTTCATCTACCATCAATAAATCGCCAATCTGAGCCTCATGTTTCAGGTAAAAACCGATATCTAATAGAGAACGCACAGCACTAGAACTTTGAGCCATAGAAACCTTAACCCGTTTACCCTTCGGCACATAATAAAGCTGGTCACTACGGTTAACAGTGTACTCTCCACCGAGGATGTCAGCAAAATCTGTCAATACATCGGGATGGTTTTCAGCAAGGAAACTGGTTTTTTTAACAATGCTTTCAAGTTTTCTGATAAAATCTACATTTGTCTCTATCGGCAGAGCATAATTCGGATCAACCTTTAAGAAAAGGTTCATTGGATTGATATTATTGTTGGCTTGACCCATTTCGTCAAGCAAGCGATTACGGGCAAAATTCAACTCTTTGCGAAAAATAGCTGTACCAGTTCGTTCTGCACTAGCGATAAAAGGATGAGGAATAATTTCATGAAAAATAACGTCTTTTAATGCATCAGTAATGATACGCTTAATTATCTGCTTGGGAAATTTTACCTTGTCTTTTTCAACGATCAGAGCGATAACTAATTCTGTACTTTCTTCAATTTTGAGCATCGAAAATATGTCGTCATTTACCGATCCTATTGTTCTCTCAAATCGGTAGGCCAATCTAATATTTTTTATATCTATACTTACCTGAAACTCTGTGTATTTAAATTGTTCAGCCGGTGCTGCAAAAATCTCAGGCAATCGCTGTGTATAATCATGACAACCTTTAGCAACAATCTGCTTAACCTGCTTGATATATTCTTGTAGATCCAGGCGAATTACTCCGTCATTAAGAAGTTGCTCAATTTTATCGTCTTTGAGTTCGATAAAAAATCTCTGTTTCCAAGTATACAAAAAGCCAAATAGTGCATAAGTAGCGTAGGTTTTACCGGTATTATTGCCACCACAAATAATTGTTAGGTCGCCCAGGGTGAATTTGGCTTCCTTTAAAACACCAAGATTTTTGACTTTGACTTCCATAAATATTTAGCTAAAATGACAACTTACGATTTCATTTTACAGTATTAGAAGCATTAATTATACCTAAAATTTACCCATCGTCAACTCCTGCTGCTGAACAGGAATACAAATCTCAAACTCTGTCCCTTTTTCTGGCGTGGAAAAACAGCTAAGCGTCCCACCATGTTTTTCAGTAATAATCTGATAACTAATCGCCATTCCCATTCCGGTTCCCTTCCCTACAGGCTTTGTTGTAAAAAATGGATTGAATATCTGTGTTTGAATTGCTTCTGGAATTCCATTGCCATTATCGGCGATCGCAATTTTAACCCATTGCGAATCTACCACCGAGGTACAGATTGTAATACAACAGGGGTGCCTCCCGATCGACTAATTTTCGCAACCCTCTCACCGCCGATATTTCTCGTCGCCGTCCCCAATCGACTTATACAAATCTCTAGATTTCTCAAAAAAAGGGCCGGGTCGAGCGACATCCGTAGTATTTAGTATCAAGTTAAATACTCTAGAATTATCTGCCTAATGTTCGGTACTTCCCGCCTAAGACCAAGGATTGAACCCCACAGCAGGTGGGTCTAAAACATCATTAAAATTAGTCAAAGCTAAATGTTTAATTTTCCCTTCATCCTAAATTTAAGCAGCAGCAATTGTGCGATCCACAGTCTAATTCGATTCCAGGTTCTGTTTCATCTCGACACCCACGGCACGAGCGGCCGGATCTAAACTCTGTAGGAGTGTGTTTGACACAGTTTCGCGATCGACTTGGCTGCGGTTTTGACTGAGCTTGTACTTTCCTTCCAGTCGAGTTACAGTCATCTCAAATCCTACAATACCATCCATCATCCCTTCACGGAATTGATTCGATAAACCGTCCCAATGCGATTGGTAGTCAACCTCGTAGGTGTCTATCATCTGATTTATCATCTTGTTCATGGCTTTTGGTGAGTCCTTGAGCCTGATGATGTTGGGAACACCATACGCATGAACAGCAATATAGTTCCATGTTGGTACGCTCTCGTGTTTTTCATACTGTGTAGGGGAAATGTAAGCGTGCGGCCCGGTAAAGATAGCCAATGACTCAGCAGATCCGAAGGCTTGCCATTGAGGATTTTGCTTCGAGAGATGACCGCTCAATTTTACGACCTCCCCTTGCATTGTGATGACGAGAGGAATATGTGAAGCACAAGGTACAGCGTCTATGCTAGATACCAATGTTGCAAAACTATGGGTTCTCATGAAAGCCACCAGTTTATCAATATTGTCTTCTTGAAAAGCAGTTGGTCTATACATGGAAATTTAATCTAGATCTCAATTTCTCGTCCATTATACTACTCGCACAGAGTTGAAGAGCGATCGACCTATTGGTAATTTTAAAGTATTGGGTATTGCGATCGCGAGCTAACGACTCGGTTCAGTGGCATACCGCCCCGCAATACCCGAACACACACGCAGAAATAGGGCGGGCTTTCCGCTGCACGCTCATTGTTCGCCGACTGTTGATAACTTCTAGCTCATTTGAGCGAGGTTAATGAATTGTGCCAAAGTGGATAATGGCTGCGCGGATCGCGATGAACCACACCGCGAGCGTGGAAAATAGGTAGAGGTAGAACCGAAGTATGATGAGATTGAATGTGCAATGAACAGCACTATGCAATGTACGAAACACAACGAAGACCCAGGCGGCGTTCACATACACTGTATCCACCTGCTTTGTGATGAATAGGTATAGGACAAGCGCATAGAAAAGTACCGGAATCTCGAACAGGTTTTTTAGATTATCCGATGGATTGGATACGCTTGGTGGCGAGATTTGTGCCAGTGCGCCCGGTACAGCAAAATCCTTTTGACCGAGCTTTCTACTTGTGATAAAACTGATACGGCGGATGTACATATACACCCAGACTATGAGTGTTAGAAACACTGTGGCAAAGAAGGGACTGAAGATTGCATCTTGCGTCATTTCTACCTCTCAAATTTGATTATTTTGATAGTTGCTAGACGATAAAGTGGATGATATGCGATGTACAAGGCTTGAAGAAACATAGAGTAACGTAAATCCAATTAGAGGATGTAGTATCTCTAGGTGAAGAGGAGTTTGGAGATGAATGCTGGCAAATTGTAGTCCAAGCAGCACTGGCAAACTTGAGGCGAGATGTCGTATTCTGCGTGAGAATGGGGCGATCAACGACCATCCCAGTAATACTAATGACAGCCCACTGTACCCTCGCACTAGCCAAACATGAATATTCCACCATGCAGGATTATTGAAGTAGGCAACTCCAACCGTCAATAACTGAGCAATTAAGCAGACATTAAAGACTATTGAAGTCGCGTAAAAGCCGATCGGCATCCAAGGTGTTGGAGTGCGGTCGATTTCCAAATCTGTTGTCATGTCAAGTTGTTTTTGAGACTATAACGGTAATATAATTCGAGTATTGCAATGCTTCTAGACCTCGATCGGGTACTCTTTTTGACAATCAAGCAATTTGGTTACAAGCCCCCAGATTCATCCGTTGGGTCAATTCTAAAATCTAAAATCTAAAATCTAAAATCTAAAATCGGTTGACACCATGAGCATGACAAGTCCCTTGCAACTTTTATTTGAAGCGATCGACCAGGGGAAGGATGAACAAGAGCTGCGATCGCACATCGTGCCCAAAATCGGTGAGTATTTTGCAGCTAAACGATCGGGAATCTTTTTCTTTGATCGACTTCCTTTAGCAGATACCAATTTTCAGAAAACATTGAAAGTTGCGCTATCAATCGAACATAATCCTGTTGCACGTTATTTAGTGGAGCGCCATGCTCCTGTCCATGAAGCATTAGTGACATCATCACCCAAGGTTTGGACAATAATTTGTCCCCGCCCCGATCATTGGCACGTGATGGCGGGGCCGATTGTCAGTCGCGGTCAATTAATGGGTGTAGTGGGTTGTACGCGCGATCGGTCAATGCCCGCCTTTGATACACAAAATCTAGCAGATTTGAGTGCGATCTGTTTGCATTTGTCTGTTTGGACTGCAACAGTGCGCGAAGCTAAGCTATCCCGTAGGGAATCGCAACACCAACCTTTCAAGAGCTCACGCCTAACGCCTCGTGAATTGCAAATTGCCGAATTGGTTGCTTTGGGGCGAACCAACGCAGAAATCGGGAGGGCAATTTGGATTACTGAGAATTCAGTGAAGCAAGCTTTGAAGCGAATGTTCCGTAAGCTTGAGGTTTCGTCTCGTGCAGAAATGGTTGCACAGCTTTCGGCGACCAAATATAATTTGCCAAGCGTAAAAATGTCTCCATCCAACTTGATGCAGAACACTCACCAATAAACTTAACGCTAGAAACCCCAAGAGCGATCGCAATACCGAAATGAAGAGCGATCGACCTACTGGTAATTTAGAAGCATTCGGTATTGAGTATTGCGATCGCTCTTCGGCGCGACTCGGTTCTAGGGGTTCCAGAAAACTTTGCAACCTCACACTTGGTTTTAGTCAGTCCACTTCACGAGATTTTTCAGCGGCTGTTGATAACTACACTTCTAGCGAGGGTGGTGTTCGCCTAGCATACCAGGCATGAATCAGCAGGGTTTGGAAGAACAATACAGGTGTATCAAAGCCGCTCGATGCAATTATTGATTCGACTTCAAGTGGCGGTAGCACAGCAGTATTTCGACCATAAGAAGCACGAAACTTTTCAATCTCCTCAGCAGGCACTTCGGAATACCTCAGCATTCGCAGCCAAACCTCGAAAAGGCTTTGGTACGCTGAAGTAGACATATCGGAAGCTAGATCCGCACTGACCAAATATCCGTTAGGGCAAAGTCGTGAAGCAATTTGACTGAAAAAGTGGCGCCGCTCATCTTGTTGCATAAAGAAGTGAGAAACCAGAAGGCAAGTCGCCGCATCGAAAGAGTGCGATGCGGGCATTGAATCGAGATAGCCTTCGTGAAAAGTGCAACGTGACGCGATACCGCACTCTTCGGCGCGTTGGCGACAGATGTCAAGCATCGGTGCCGCAGGCTCTACCGCAGTAAACTGCCACTGTGGAAATGTTTCGGCCAGATAAATCAATTCCAAGCCGGTTCCTGCGCCGACACAGAGAATCCGTGCATCTGCAGGAAGTTCGGAAAGTACCAGGCCGATCAGTAAATGAAGTGCGTCGCGCATCGGAGCCAATTTAGCGAATCTTTTGTCGTAGGAAGAAGCGCGTTCTCGATCGAAAACAATAGGTGACTCTTGATTTTGCATTCTGGAAAGCCAATAAGCTTGCAATCTGTATTTTAATAGCTATCTGAATTGGATTTTAGCGCCTTGCTTCAAAACTTACTGGGTTCGGGCCAAACAAAAGTAATAAGAATCCTAAAAGCTCGATCGCCCAAAACAAAATAGAAAACCCCAAAACCCGTTTAATAATCGAGGTTTTGGGCTTTTCTTCTTCGCATCCGGTTCAAATTACAACTTGCGAGGGTGCGATCGCCCTTGACAAAAATCGCACTCTTGGCAGAAAAATAAGGATAGAAATTAAGAGAGCGATCGCACTTAATTGAAGGGCGATCGACCAAATGGTAATTTTGAAGTATTGGGTTTTGCGATCGCGCGTTGAAACTACAACTCATCAATCGTCACTAACCCCCCCCTCAGTGAACTGAATCACAAGTTCTTGCTCGTCCAGCAAAGCAGTTCCAATCAGAGGCCTTCGCCCTGTAGCAAATACACGAACTTCTCGTTCTTCCCCGTCCCAAAGGATGATTGCTTCGTGAACTGCTACTAGGACTTCACTGTTATCTGCTAAGTTTACAGGCATATCGTACAGGAACGGCAACCCCAGTAAGGTAACTGCCTCCGGTGGCAAACATAGGTAGTCAGTGAAGCCCGTATCTATGACAAACTCGATCGGGAAAGTAGAGCCGCTTGGGAGGAGAAACGTCAACAAGGGCGATCGCGTGCCGATCGGTCACAATACCAGAAATCACTTGTTGACACGCTCCATTACACCACCCAACGAAGCAGCCACATTGTAACCAATACAAATGCCAAAAAGTCGAGCATACGGATGCTTTGCCATCAGACTACGTGCGGCTTTTAGCCCAGTTTTATCAACTTCGTAGTCGCCTGTTTCTATATCAATTATGACCATCTTGCCAATATTCTCTTCTAATTCAATTTTTTGGCGGATGGTGCTCTCATACAAATGTTTCGCACGACGCGCGACTTCTTCACGACTCAAAAGGATTGTTTGCATACATTCCCTCTTTTTTATAATTCTTACTCTTGTTATGGATATGATAGCTCACTTACACTACTACATAACGCTGACCGAGTAGGCACGAATTGCCCCATCTACTGTCGCAATAGTCAGACCATTCTCTAAAGCTTGACAGATAAGCATTCTGTCAAATGGATCGCGATGTAATTGTGGCAGTTTAGCCAGTTGAGCTACGCTACTTTCATCAAGAGCAAGACTGACAATTTGATGAAGATCGCGCTGTTTGGGTAAATATGTTTCAGGATGCTCCGGCAGAGGTAACTTACCCAACTGGTACTTGACAATTGCTTCCCAGACTGAGACTGCACTCAAATAGACCTGATTATCTGGATCGCGAATTGCATCTCGAACATCTGTTGATAACTGGGCGTCACCACTGATGAACCATAAAAAAATGTGCGTATCTAGCAGAATCTTCATTTACCTTCAAATGCACTGAGGATATCTTCCGGCAAAGGAGCGTCGAAATCATCTGGAACGGTAAACTCGCCTGCACACAAACCGAATGGTCGTAATTGCTTGCTGCTAGAAATAGGTCTTAGTTCGGCGATCGGCTTATCTGCTTGCAGGATAACAAAAGTTGCACCTGCCTCCACTTGACGCAGATACTTTGAAGGATCGCGCTGAATTTCATCAACTGTCACGTTCAACATAAAAATGCCTCAGTATAAAGCTCACTCAATTGTATAGTCCTGGACGCATCAGGGCCTAGAAACCGGGTTTTTTTACTAAAAGACGCGTTCCAGCCCGCAGATTCGGTAAAAAACCCGGTTTCTCAACGTGATACTCAGCCATTGCGTAGGCGGGTTTACTCGTAGAGCTTAGGCTGTGGCATAACGTTCGTGTTCAGCGGCGGTGAGTAACTACTGCGTCATAACAAATATCTCCAAACAGTCCGCTGCAACATGGTTGTTATGTACTCATCTTACTGACGCTTTCCTTAATTTCATGGATTGCAGCCTTCAACACTTGGAGACAGATTTTTGCAGTGTGCTGTCGAGGGTTAAAGCCCGAGCTCATCTGCTCGAAAGGATGAATATAGTTTCTGAAGTCCCTCAGAGAATGGCTAAACTTCTGGGTATCATGTTGAATTAGATTTATATCTCTTGCAACATCAATAAAAGAACTCAGCGACCACTCATGGAACTTCTTTACTTTTCCAGAAGTGTCCTTTGGTGCAGTTTTGGAGGTATTAAATTGCTGTGGATGCTTTTTTGCCAAGCCCAAGAGAATTCCTTCAAGTGTGCTGCCAGCCAATAAGATCACTGATAAATATGCACCTGCCGAAAAGCACTGTTCAATTTCCTTGATCCTTTGCTGAAGAATATCTGACAAATCACTTTCAAGACCGATTTGCGCAATCGAAATATTAGAGAACTCTCTATTCAAGAATTCATGTTCTGTAGGAGTTGCCGTTTCATCAATTTCGATTTTCTCAAGCTTAGCAAAACCTATATTAGCGCCATCACGAACTACCTTCCATTGGTCAAAGGCGATATATTGGTTGAATTCTGCAATATGCTTGTCTAGTTCGGGAATCCGATTGATAAAATTTACTGGTGAAAGAACACTTTTTATACATTCATCAAGTTCGGGCTTGCCATTAAGCTGGCTGAGACGATCCTCAGTGAATCTCCAGCGAGACGGAAAACCTTGACCGTAAGAATCACTGAACCCTAACGCATTAAAAAATTCAACGAGTTGCGGCCCTGAGCGATACTCAGTTTCTTCATTGATTAGGTTCCTAAGCTTCTCAAGTGATTTTGGATTTAGGATCATTGACTTATTGCATATATAGCAAAGTACATAACTATCAATTATACCGAAGTTGCGGTCTAACACTCCGATCGCCCTCATTGACCGCATACCCACTTTGTTTCTAAAACCAAACTCCAGATTGCTTGAGAGCAAAAGTTTCCCTCATTTGTGGAGCAACAAAAATAGAAAACCCCCAAACCCGATTCTTCTTAAACGAGTTTGGGGGTTTTCTTCCTAAATCCAGTTTAAATCACAACTTACTCGGCTCGATCGCCGGAGCACGCAGAGACAGAGTTTTATCCGCAGCAGCCTTAGCCACAAGCGACGGCACAGAATCGCGCAACTTTGCAGTCAACTGAACAGTAGTCGCATCATAAACCTGAGTCAGAATTTTCGGATACAAACCGATACCGATAATCGGCACCAACAGCGAAGCAATGATAAACACTTCTCGCGGTTCCGCATCCACCAATTCTTCGTGATCCGCCAATTCCTTATTCTCAGGGCCGTAGAAAATTTCGCGCAGCATCGACAGCAGATAAATCGGAGTCAAAATAACCCCGACAGCAGCTAGAAATACCACGCAAACCTTAAACACAGGATTGTAAGCATCGCTCGTTGCAAAACCCACAAACACCATTAATTCTGCTACAAAACCGCTCATTCCCGGCAAAGCCAAAGAAGCCATAGAACAAGCAGTCCACATCGCGAAAACCTTACGCATTTTCTGTCCTACACCGCCCATTTCGTCCAGCATGAGCGTGTGAGTGCGATCGTAAGTGCAACCCACCATGAAGAACAAACTCGCCCCGATTAAACCGTGAGAAACCATTTGCAGCATTGCACCGCTAGTTCCCAAATCGGTAAACGAAGCTATCCCAATCAGCACAAACCCCATGTGCGAAATCGAAGAATAAGCAATTTTCCGCTTCAAATTGCGCTGAGCAAAAGAAGTTAATGCCGCGTAAACAATGTTAACCACACCCAAAATTACCAAAATGGGTGCGAAGGTAGCGTGAGCATCGGGGAGCATTCCCGCATTCATCCGCAGCAAAGCGTAACCGCCCATTTTTAGCAGAATTCCTGCTAGCAACATGTGGGCGGGTGCGGTTGCTTCCCCGTGAGCGTCAGGGAGCCAAGTGTGCAGCGGGAAAATTGGCAGTTTGACGCCGTAAGCTATCAAGAAACCTGTGTACAGGAGCAATTCTATATTGGGGGCGTAATCTTTAGCTGCGATCGCCCGCATATCGAAAGTCACCGTATCGCCGTAAAACGCCATCGTCAGCGCGCCAACCAAAATAAACAGCGAACCCCCAGCAGTGTACAGGATAAACTTAGTTGCTGCGTAAAGGCGCTTTTTGCCGCCCCAAATCGACAAAATTAGGTAAACGGGAACTAATTCCAGTTCCCAAACCAGGAAAAACAGCAGCATATCCTGCACGGCAAAAACTGCTATTTGGCCACCGTACATCGCCAGCATCAAAAAGTAAAATAGCTTCGGTTTAAAAGTGACTGGCCAAGCTGCTAAAGTAGCTAAAGTAGTAATAAAACCAGTCAGCAAAATCAGCGGCATCGACAAACCGTCAGCACCCACAGACCAATTTAAATCGAGTTGTGGCACCCAAGAGTAACTTTCTACCAGTTGCAAATCTGGATTGCTGAAGTCGTACTGAGTGTAAAAAGCGTAAACAAGTAGGGCAAAATCGATCAAACCCACAATTAGGGCATACCACCGCACCGTCTTGCCATCCTTATCGGGAATTAAAGGAATCAGCAAGGACGCAGCAATGGGAAACAGAATTGTTGTTGTTAACCAGGGAAAGTTAGCTGTATCCATTGCGTTTTAAAATGATCCATCCGTTATTAGGTTTAAACACATTTTGCCAATTTTAGCCTAAATTTTATACTTTCTTTAGACGGAACATTTTTTTTTGCTATTATTTGGACAAATTATGCGATCGCAACAGTTAAGTTTAATCAAAGATTTATTTCTATTTACTAATTGTCAATTGTGAGTTCTTGAGCTAATACCCGTTCTTAAAATATCTTCTGGTGGGAAATGGCATTGCCCATTGGTGTCAACTTAAGCCGATCATCTGCAAGTGGGCGAGTCCGCCAGGGGTTGAAACCCCTGGCTAATAGCGAAAGTCCTCGCTATGAGGACTAATAGATATCTCCAAAAAAGCTAGTATGGAACAGGCAAGATGCCTGTTCCACAATAAGAGGTTTAAGGAGTTCTTCAGTCCTCATAGCGAGGACTTTAGCTTTGAGACAGGGAATTCATTCCCTGTCGGACTGTCGGACTATCGGTTTTACCTGTTGGTTGACACCAATGTACAAGGCCGTGTCCCTAAAGATTTAACTGACTCCCGAAACGATCGCAAAACCCAGAACTGCGACAAACACAATCAGGGCATAAAATTGAGCGCGACCGCTCTCAAAGTATTTCAAACCTTCGCCACTAACCAGGGTGAGAAACCCTGTTAAGTTGACGACACCATCGACGACTCGCAAATCCACTTCCATGACTTGCCGCGCTAAACGGCGGCTGCCTTTGACAAAGAGAAAATCGTTGATATCGTCCAGATACCACTTGTTGAGGGAGAACTCGTAAAGCGGTTTGATTTTTTGCGCGATCGCCCCAGCATCAATTTTACGGCTCAAATACATCAGAGAAGCCAAAGTAATGCCCAGCAAAGCAATACCTACAGAGCTTCCGCCCATAATCAAAAATTCCGTCAAATTGAACTCAGCAGCGTGTTCCAAAACTTCTTCGAGAGATTCGCCCGGAGCGCGAACAAACTGCTCGAAATAATTGGCAAACGGCGTACCCAGAAAACCGATAAACACAGAAGGTACTGCCAGCAACACTAACGGCAGAGCCATTGTCAGAGGAGATTCGTGAGGGAAATGGTCGTGCTCATCGTGACTGTCGCCAGTTGAGGCCAATTCCTTAACGTTCATCGCTCCAGGGCCGAAAACAACACCGGGTTGCAGGAGTTGCCGCTTGATGGCGCTGTCATTGCCCCGGAATTCGCCCTCGAAGGTGCTGAAATACATCCGAAACATATAAAACGCGGTCATCCCGGCCGTCAACCAGCTAACAGCCCACAAAGCGGGATTTGCTGCGAAGGCGCTGGCGAGGATTTCGTCTTTTGACCAAAAACCAGCAAACGGCGGAATTCCGCAGATTGCCAAATTTCCGATTAAAAAGCAACTAGCGGTAATCGGCATATATTTCCGCAAGCCGCCCATGACTCGCATATCTTGAGCGAGAGCGGGGTTGTGGCCTACAACTGCTTCCATACCGTGAATGACTGAACCTGAACACAGGAACAGCATTGCTTTGAAATAAGCGTGAGTCATCAAGTGGAAAAGTCCGGCACTGTAAGCGCCGATTCCCATGGCCATCACCATGTAGCCGAGTTGGGAGATGGTGGAGTAGGCGAGGCCTTTTTTGATGTCATTTTGGGTAATCGCGATCGAAGCGCCCATAAATGCCGTAAAACAGCCGGTGCAGGCGATCAAATTCATGACTGCCGGCAGCCCTTCAAACACCGGGTACATCCGAGCGATCAGGAATACGCCAGCGGCTACCATTGTCGCGGCGTGGATTAATGCCGAAATCGGTGTGGGGCCTTCCATTGCGTCTGGCAACCAGACGTGGAGGGGGAATTGAGCGGATTTGGCTGCTGGCCCCAAAAATATGAGGACGCCGAAGATTGTCGCCAGAGTCGCCGAAAGAGCACCGGATTCGACTAAGGAGTGCAGGCGTTCCCCCATGACGCTAAATTCAAAGCTGCCGGTGGCCCAGTAAATGCCGAGGATGCCCAGCAGCAGGCCGAAGTCGCCGACGCGGTTGGTGACAAAAGCTTTTTGGCAAGCGTCAGCCGCGGGTTTGCGATCGTACCAAAATCCGACTAGCAGGTACGAACACATACCTACGAGTTCCCAAAAAATGTAAATCTGAACGATGTTCGGGCTGACGACCAGACCCAACATCGACGCGCTGAAGATGCTCAGGTAGGCGTAAAAGCGCACGTACCCGTCATCGTGAGCCATGTAACCGTCGGTGTAAATCATCACCAAAAAGGCGACCGTGGTGACGATCGCCAGCATCACCGACGTTAGGGGGTCGATAATATAGCCCATATTCAGCGAGAAGTCGCCAGCAGAAGCCCACTGAATACTGCGGGTGTAGGGTGCGTGGCCCTGTAGTTGACTCCACAGCAATGCGAAGGAGAGTACCATTGACCCTCCGAGCGCGGAGACGATTAATATCGCATTCGCTTGTCGGAGTTTGTTGGTTGCCTGGTTAAAGGTGATTAAGCCTAGACCTACTAGCATTGCGCCTGCCAGCGGCAGGACTGGAATCAGCCAAGCGTATTGATAAAGCAGTTCCATGACTGATAGGTAGTTTAAAGTTTCTACTAGATATTGCCAAAACTGTAAACAATTGTGACACACGCCTGCGCCACTGGGCATAAATGCTTGATTTTTTTTGAAGTATGCCGAGTTGGGCGCGTTATCGATTAGGGTTTTTACAAATTAATGTCCCAGAAATCCCACCACGACAGGAGTCGGGATGAATAAATGCGCCGGAGCGGTCGATCGCGATTACCCCAAGTTTAGAATCGAATCTGTAGTCGATGCGATGAATGTGGAACTGCGAACAGTTGCCGGTGTTGCATTTAAAACATTCGCTAAAATGTCGCCATTTGCTAACAAGATTAGCGTGTTTGCACCCTCCGCATTGAAATTGAGCTCATTAAGAGTGATACTGCCTGCGATCGCAATTCTATCCCCTTGATTTAAATCGGTAATTCTATCTGCCAAGTTTGCATCCCGCACCCCTGCATCAACATCCGTTTTGATAATAAAAGTATCTATTTCGGCGCCGCCCGTAAGAATGTCAAAACCTGCATCGCCTAGCAAAAAATCATTGCCTTCGCCACCGTTGAGAGTATCATTTTCTCTACCTCCCCGCAAAAAATCACTGCCACTTCCGCCGTCTAGACTATCATTATCTTGACCGCCGCTGAGCAGATCGCTGCCATCATCTCCGAAAATTAAATCGCTGCCTTTGCCACCCCGCAGCAAGTCGCTACCAGCGCCGCCGCGCAGCAAGTCGCTACCACCATTCCCATTAATTACATCATCATCTGATGAACCACTCACGGTATCGTTACCGTCTAAGGATCGCACGCCACCAGGAAATTGAGTCGCACTGTTTGGAGGTATTTGAAATAAATCATTACCAAGAGTTAAGTCAAAAAAACCTCCGCTAGCGGATGCAGTCAATAACTTATTAAAAACGCTCAACTGCTCAAAGTCTGTGATACTTCCAGGAAGCTGCCGCACAAATTCCCGCGACTCCTGCGAGGGAATCAAAATCAATTGGTTCAAGAACGCGTCGTCCTCAGTACGCAAAGCTTCCAAAACGCTCTCCAAGTTCACCACCTCAATCTTAATTGTGGCAGTGAGATTCGGCTGCTGCTGCTGGAAGCGCTCCACCAGTTCCTGCAGTTCTTCCTTGTTAAAAAACAAGGGAATCACCTCTTGCTGGTTGCGCTGAATCGTCAAATAACCATTTTCCGGGCCACCTCTGGCCAAAAACAGAGGTACACCGTTGAACTCGTTAACCTGTTGACCAGTCTCCTGAAGTACAGTTTTAGCCAACTGCACCTGCTGCGGAGCCGGAACGTAAGAAAATTGGATCTCCTCCGGCTTGCCTTTATTTGCTTGAGTGATCTGATAAATTTCCCCTAGCGACACCGGCGTCACGCGCACGGAGGCCGCCAACTGAGGGTTTGTAGTTTTCAGTTGATCGATAAAAGCTTGAGCATCCTGCTGGCTGATAAAAATTCGTGCCACTGAATCATTGCCGCTTTGACCCTCACCTTGTTTGGGAACAGTAGAGATGAGGGGAGCACCCTGAGCATCTGTAATCACAAACACCGGCACCGAGCGCAGCTTTTCGTCAATTTCTGTATTAGACAGTGCTAATGCTGTGAGATTTCCCGCTTCCGAGGCAGGGAGCAAGTCAACATTAACTACATTAGACATGGTGGTATTAACACGTGTTAAATTCGTTAAATCTTGTACTTACCGGCACAATAGGTGTTATATCCCCGAATTTTTTAAGAAGTCGGGGGTCTAACAGCTATGGGACTTAAAAATGTTACCTGTTGGCTACTTCCTGAAGTTGCAGCCGTTGAGATGGGGAAGCTACGTGAGCCGCCAGCATCCAGGAATCCAGAGTCCGCCGCAGTTCCTCGCGTCCTTTGTAGTCTTCCAATCTAAATCGAACTTTATCGCCCTCAAACAAAATCAGCGTGGGCAAACTTGTCAGCCGATAAGTGTGGGCCAACTTGAAACATTGATCGGCATTCACCCCAACCAGCTTGACTTTTTCTGCCCACTGTGCCTCAAAAGTCTTAAGCGTGGGGTCGATCGCGCGGCACAAACCGCACCAAGGAGCCGAAAAGTGAACTAAAACGGGGGTAGAGGCTTGAAACACCTCTTGTGCAAAAGTGCGTTCGCTAACCGACAACACCATGAGCCCTCAAAATTTAATAATTTTTTTTCTATCCTAGGGATCATGCTACCAGTATATGTTCCTAGTGACACGCATCAAAAAAGGATGAATTTCCCACAGCAGGCCCGTAAAAATGACTACACCTAGATAGGAAGGGCGCAGAAATTCAAGCAAATCAAGGGTTTGACGCTTTTGTAGGATTGCCAAAAAAGGCATGATTGAGGTTCGAGATTTGATGGTTTCAAAGGAATCCCCAAAACGAGCCTGAAGTCGCCTGTCGCCGTGCCACACTCCGAACAGGTGGTGAAGTACCAAACCGATGGAAGTGACGAGGGTAAAGCTAGTGCCAATCCACAGGGTGTGGGCGACGCACCAAATCAGTTGTCCCACCATTTGCGGGTGACGGGTGATACGAATGATGCCAGTTTCGTAGAGGTGAACTTGGGGCTTTTGGACGGCGGCAATTTCTAGGAGGTTGAAAGTTGCTGGGTACAGAAACAGAAAGGAAATTGCCGAAAGTATCCAAACTGCCGGTTTAACTCCGGGGACTCCCTGTACTTGCCAAAGCTGTACGCCGTCGTAGCGATGGTTGAAAAAGTAGACAATCAGAATGACGGCTAGCGGCAAACTGACAAGGGCAAACAAAACGCGGTAAAGTCTCGGCCCGATCAGCTTTTCACCTTTGGGCCGGAGGGCTGCTAAACCGCTGTGGGCGATCGCAAAAACCAGTAACAGGCCCAGAATAACTAAGTGGGAGTCGAGCGCCAAGTCGATCGTCATTGCAAATATTAAGAAAAGTTATTGATTCTCGGCCAATTTGTGTCACAAAGTATCTATGGGAGCATTCAGCGGTTATCAGTCAGTTAACTGTTCACTGTTCGCTGTTGACTGTTGACTGTTCGCTGTTCGCTGTTGACTGTTCGCTGTTGACTGTTCGCTGTTTGCTGTTGGCTGCCTACAGTCAACCGTCAACCGTCAACTGACAACTGACAACTGACAACTGACAATTTAGATATATGTCTGACCTTCCTTTCACTTTAGACCAGTTACGCATTCTCAAGGCGATCGCCTCTGAAGGAAGCTTCAAACGCGCCGCGGACAGCCTCTATGTATCCCAGCCTGCAGTTAGCTTGCAAGTGCAAAACTTAGAGAGACAATTGGACGTGCCGCTGTTTGACCGGGGGGGGCGGCGGGCTCAACTGACCGAAGCCGGACACCTGCTGCTGAGTTACGGCGAGAAAATTTTATCGCTTTGCCAAGAAACTTGTCGAGCTCTGGAAGACTTGCAAAATCTCCAAGGCGGTACTTTGATCGTCGGCGCTTCTCAAACAACGGGGACGTATTTGCTACCCCGGATGATCGGGATGTTTCGTCAAAAGTACCCGGATGTAGCAGTACAGCTTCACGTTCACTCGACCCGCCGCACGGCGTGGAGTGTGGCAAACGGGCAAATCGATTTGGCAATTGTTGGCGGAGAAATTCCTACGGAACTTGTAGAAGCTTTAGAAATTGTTCCTTACGCTGAGGACGAACTGGCTCTGATTCTCCCTCCATCTCACCCGATGGTACAACAAGAAACTATCCAAAAAGAAGACCTTTACAAATTGCAGTTTATATCCCTCGATTCGCAGTCTACGATCCGCAAAGTAATCGATCAGGTACTGACTCGCTGCGGCATTGACACGCGCCGCTTGAAAATAGAGATGGAACTAAATTCGATCGAAGCAATTAAAAATGCCGTTCAGTCGGGGCTGGGAGCTGCTTTTGTCTCGGTTTCGGCGATCGAAAAAGAGTTGCTTATGGGCGTCTTGCACAAATCTCAAATGGACGAAGTTTTGGTAACTCGGATTTTGTCGCTGATTTACAACCCCAACCGCTACCGTTCTAAAGCGGCAGAGGCTTTCAGCAATGAAATTTTGCCCCAGTTTGCTACTTATTCGACCATCCTGGAGAAGAAAGAACCCCCAGCCCTCGATTTGGGATTCATAGAAATAGCAACTCCCAACTCGGCGGGAAGTTAATCTCTTAGGTCGCTGGCAGTTAGCAGTTCGCGGTTAGTTGAGAAATCGAAATCTGGTTTAACCATCACTTTTTCTTCCTTCTTCCCTTTTCCTTCTTCCCTCTTCCTTCTTCCCTCTTCTTAGCAAACAAAAATGGAAGTTTACTGCACCCGCCCAGGCTGCCCGCGCCCTCAAAACTATTTTCCCGACCTCAATGACAGTTCGCTGCTGAAAACGGTGCAGCAAAAGTTTTGCACGGCTTGCGGGATGCCCCTGATTTTGAGCGGCCGCTATTTGCCCGTCAGGTTGTTGGGTCAAGGCGGTTTTGGGGCGGCGTTTTTAGCCAGAGACCGCTATACTCCGGCGATGCGGCAGTGCGTTGCTAAACTTTTGCAGCCGTCGGTAAGTCTGACTCCGCCCCAGCTAAAAATCGCTCAAACTCTGTTTGAACGGGAAGCGGCGGTGCTCGAAGAACTGGGAAACGAACATTCCCAAATTCCGAGTTTGCTAGCTTTTTTTGAGCTGACTGTTACGAGTTTGCAGCCGGGAAAAAACGATCAGTTTTTCTATCTGGTTCAAGAATTTATTGACGGTAAAAATTTGGAGGATGAACAGGCTGTTAAAGGCAGGTTCTCGGAGGCGGAAACGGTGGAGGTGCTGCGGGAAATTTTGAAGGTTCTCGATTTTGTTCACTCTCGCGGTTCGATTCACCGAGATATTAAACCTGCTAATATTATGCGGGGTAAAAACGGTCGGCTTTATTTATTAGATTTTGGGGCTGTTAAACAAGTAACACAAAGTGTTGGGAGTGCAAAAGCTTCGACTGGTATTTATTCTTTGGGTTACGCTCCGCCAGAACAGATGAGCGGGCAAGAAGTTTATCCGGCAACGGATTTGTATGCTTTGGCTGTGACTTGTATTACTTTGCTGAGTGGTTTGCAGCCGACGGAGTTGTTTGATAGTTACAGAAATGAGTGGAATTGGCAGTCGCGGGTGCAGGTAAGTTCGCGTTTGGCTCACGTTCTCGATCGAATGTTATTATCAGCTCCCAGCCAGCGTTTTCAATCTGCGAGGGAGGTGGAAGCGGCTCTGATGTCTGGGCCTCAACAACATTCTCAACCACCTACAGTCGTGGTGGCGCAGCCTCCGATACCTCTTCAACCGACTCTGCCTCCTCCTGTACGGGTTCCGGCGACGCCTCCGGGAGGGCTGCAACCTTCGCAGAGAAGGATTTTTTCGATTTGGGAGGTTTTGTCGGGGGCGGCGTTTACGGGTTTTGAGGCGGGGGTGCTGGCGATCGCCCTGACGAGTTTGTTGCCCTCTCCAGGCTTGAGTATCGGATTGTTGGGGATGATTGTGGCGGGTTTGATTTACGGGCAGTACCGCAGGGCGATCGAACAAACCGAGATGTTGATTATTGGTGCCGCTACTGTGGCTTTGCTGTGGTTTTTCCCGGCTTTACAGACGGCGGCACTTGCGATTTATCCGAATTCTCCGATCGCGGGCGTGTTTTTTGTGGGATGGTTGGGTGCTTTAGGTGCGATCGCTGGCACAGCTATTTTTCGCTTAATTTATAAGTTACTTTCAAACGTTTTTTAATGTAATATTGACATCCTCCCCACTGATGAATCAGGGGGATTCCAATCTACCCAAACAAAGAAAGTTGTTTAGGGAATTGGTGGGTTGACGCTTCGCTGGAAGATGCCACATTAGATGCGGTCTTACTCCGTCCTCCACGTCCGTTTTTAGTCTCAGGCAATCCACCCGCGACTTTTATATTAATTGCGGCGTTTTTATCTCGGTCGTGAACAGCTCCGCAAAACAAGCAAGTCCATTCGCGAACCGAGAGTTCTTTTTTACCGCCAATTTGTCCGCAACAAGAACATTTTTGGCTGGTTGGCTCCCAGCGACTGATTACCCTGAAATCTCTTCCGTACATGGACGATTTAGCTTCCAGCATTGTCCGAAAACTTCGCCAACCCAAATCAGAAATAGCACGAGATAATTTGCGGTTTTTCATCAGACCGGAGACGTTAAGGTCTTCCAAAACTATCGTTTGGTTTTCACGAATAATTCTGGTACTCAACTTGTGTAGAAAATCTTTCCGGGTATCGGAGATTTTGGCATGAATTCGTGCCACTTTCCGACGCGCCAATTCTCTTCGCTTACTTCCTTTCTTTTTTCTAGATAGCTTGCGCTGTGCCTTGCGAAGCTTCCTCAGATGCTTCTTGAGTGGCTTAGGAGCTTTTACTTTTTCACCTGTACTCAAAGTAGCGAAGTCGGTAATGCCTAAATCTACGCCAACAGATTGTCCGTTGTCGGGCAAGACTGCCGGATTAACTTCAACCACAAAGCTAGCAAAGTATCGATTCGCAGCGTCTTTGATTATTGTGACTGAGCTTGGCGCAGACGGTAGATCCCTTGACCAGACAACCTTGATTCGCCCAATCCTAGCAAGGTAGACTTTCCCGTGTTTGATAGAAAAACCCCCTATCCTGAACCGTGCAGACTGTTTGCCGTTACGCTTCTTGAATTTGGGGCGGTGTACTTTCAGACCTTTTCTTTTGCCTTTAAGTGAATCAAAGTAGTTTTTCCAAGCTACTCCTAAATCAGAAATCGATTGTTGTAGTGGAATGTTTGAGACTTCCACTAGCCATTCTCGCTGTTCTAGTTTTTTGGCTTGAGTAATGAAGGTCTTTTGCAAATCCCCATTACTGGGGAGCTTGTCTGATGAGTTACAGAATGCTAGTGAATCGTTCCTACAACCCGACAGCAACCAAACAATTTAGCAAGGCTACGAACTTGCCCAGAAGTTGGATATATGCGGTATTGATATCGTTGTTTCATGTAACTATTTTAGGAGTAAAACAACCATTGAAAAATGTACATATGTTAAGATTCCGGCTAACTCAAAAATGAAGGCGGTTGAAACCGCTGCCGACTTTTCCCCGTGTCTAAACCCAGGGGCCCGGCGGGCTCGTTTTCCGGTCATCTCTAGAAAAGCCTGTTTTGAACAGGCAAGATGCCTGTTCCACAATAATAATTATGGGAGATGTTTTATTTAAAATGCAGACTCAGAATTCTATCTACCCTAATTGGGTGATTGCTTGGGGCCCACAAGCCCGATCGCACTCTGCAACTTGGGAAACTTCCGATTTTGCCATAATCGGCGCTGAACCCACCTTCAGCCCCAATCAGCGATTTGTGCTGGTAGGTGATTGCTGCTTCGATCGCACTCCAATGCTCAAACAACAGATTGATACGGATGGATTGTCCGATTTGGCGATCGTCGGACGGCTATGGGAACAGTCAGGCCCTCAAACTTTGAGCTTACTGTCAGGACAATTTGCCTTAGCAGTGTGGGATAGAGAGGAGAAAACCTTGTGTCTGGGGCGCGATCGCGTGGGAGCAAAAACGCTCTATTACACCCGTGCAGGAACGACTCGCTGGATCGCGCCTCGACTGCGATCGCTCAATCCGTATCACGATCGAGAACTCGATTTAGTTGCTTTGCGCGACTACTTGTGCTGTGCGTTTGTACCCGGAGCACAAACGCTGTGGGAAGCCGTGCGAGAGTTGCGGCCCGGTAGCTACCTGTATTTACCGGATATTGAGGTGGCGAGATACTGGCAGCCACACGAGCAAATTACTAACGCCGATCGCCCTTTGGAATGGCACAGTCAACAAGTGCGATCGCTTTTGGAACAACTGGTGCAGGAAGCGCTACCAGCGGGAGAACCAGTCGCAGCATATCTTTCGGGTGGTATTGATTCAAGTTGCGTCACGGCGATCGCAGCGCGACTGCACGATCGTCCGGTGCACACTTTTTCGATGCACTTTGGCGCTCAATATCCCAGCGAGATTGAATTTGCCAACATCGTCGCAGCACATTGTGGCACTGAGCACCATATTTTAGAAGTTTCGCCAAAGCAAATTTGGGAGTTGCTACCGGAAACGCTGGCGGCAATGGATGATCCGGTGGGGGAAGGCTTGACAGTGCCCAATTTGCTGTTGGGGCGATCGGCAAAGCAATTCGCAGACGTGGTACTCAATGGCGAAGGCGGCGATCCGTGCTTTGGCGGGCCGAAAAATAAGCCGATGTTACTCAACAGTTTGTATGGTTCGATTCAGGGTAAACCAGATCCGATCGCAGCTTACTTGACTTCGTTTCAAAAATGCTATGTGGATTTGCCACGTTTGCTGAAGCCGGAGGTTTGGGAAAAGGTGAAGAATGCGCCTTCCGTCTTTGCTGAGGAATTGCAACAGACAGAAACGACTTTTTTGAATCGGCTGATGCGGCTCAACATTGAGTTTAAAGGAGCCGATTACATTTTGACCAAGGTGAATAATCTCACGGCTGCGGCGGGATTGGAAGCTCGATCGCCCCTATTCGATGCGCGGATGGTGGCATTGAGTTTGCAAATTCCCCCAGAATATAAGCTTTCCGGCGCGCAGGAAAAAGCGGTTCTCAAGGCTGCTGTGGCGGATTTGCTGCCCGATGCCATTGTCAACCGTCCGAAAAGCGGGATGGTGATGTCGATGCAGCAGTGGTTTTTGAGGGATTGGCAGCGGCAAGCGCGATCGTTGCTGCTGAATCGTCATGCGGCGATCGCGCCTTACCTCGATCGAACACTAATCCGCGAGTGGCTAAACTATCGTGGGGAAGTTTTTCCCCGCTATGGGCTGAAGCTGTGGCTGCTGGTGACGCTGGAAATTTGGTTACAAGTGAATCGCCGTTAGTTACCCCAAATTAGGGTACGGGGCAGTGCCTTTCGTCGTGTCAACTTCAGCAGTTGACGCCCAAATTTGTCGCTCGACAGCGGCTTTTTTCCTATGCGGTTTTCGCTCTTGTTTATAGAACCGAATTAAACCGCAGAGGGCGCAGAGAATACAGAGAAACGGAAGAGACAGATGAATCGTTCCGATGCCAACGGATTTGATATACAGCGTATTCTAGGTGTATTTCATAAACCTGGAATACGCTGTATCCCTTTTTTGTCACTCTGGGAAATTAAAAATGAGAACCAAATTTTCAACTGTAGATAGCTCAAGGATTTGAGCATTTATTTTCTAACAGAATGGCCCAAATCAAGGTTTTTGGTAAAAGCCTTATGATATAACCATCCCAGATTATTTTCTGCCGAAACTGACAAAAGAGGGGTATATAGCAATCCTAAATGATTTTCTGTGTGTAACTATATTGACGTATTTTGGGGAAATCAAATGTATGTTCGTTAG
>NZ_JAUBUR010000110.1:0-1234 GCF_036705485.1 Microcoleus sp. AT9b-C3
TGCTGCCGGTTCCGTTGACACCGACCTAAGCTTCTTGAGCTCGCTCGAACTGTACGGGACTGAGATAGCCGAGCGTCGAATGCCGACGCGTCGGGTTGTAGAAGCACTCGATGTAATCGAACACGTCTGAACGGGCCTGCCCTCGCGTTCGATACACCTTCCTGGCCGTGCGCTCGGTCTTGAGGGAGCTGAAGAAGCTCTCCATGGCTGAGTTGTCCCAGACCTCGCCGGCCCTGCTCATGCTGCAGGTGATGCCCTGTTCGTCCAGCAGCTTCTGGAAGTGCTCGCTGGTGTACTGGCTACCCTGGTCGGAGTGGTGCAGCAAGGCCACGGGTCTGCCCCGGCGCCACACGGCCATCATCAGCGCGTCCACCACGAGCTGGGAGGTCATGCTCTCCTGCATCGACCAGCCCACGATGCGACGGGAGTACAGGTCCAGCACCGCAGCCACGTACAGCCAACCTTCTGCTGTCCAGATGTAGGTGAAGTCGGCCACCCACTTCTGGTTCGGGCCATCGGCCTGGAACTGGCGGTCCAGCACGTTGTCAGCCACCGCGCTGCGCGCGCCCCGGTCCTTGGGCAGTCCACGACGACGGGGTCGAGCACGCAGTGCCTGCTCTCGCATGAGCCGCTCAATGCGGTGCAGACCACAAGCCTGACCTTGCTCCAGCACGTCGTGCCACACACGGCGTGCGCCGTAGGTGCGGTCGCTGCGCACGAAGCTCTGGTGGACCTGAGCGCCCAGCACTTCATCGCTGAGGCTGCGTTGGCTCCTGGGCCGCGTGAGCCACGCGTAGAAGCCGCCTCGCGAGACACCGAGCGCCTCGCACATCAGATTGACCGGCCAGGCCCCCCGGTGTTTCGCCACGAAGCCGAACTTCACATCGACTCCTTCGCGAAGTAGGCCGCGGCTTTTTTCAGGATGTCGCGCTCCATCTTGAGCTTGGCAACCTCCTTGCGCAGCCGCGCTATCTCGATGTCCTGGGCCTTTTGCTTGCCGTTGCCAGGGAACGCCTCCTGGGGCTCCTCTCGCAGCTCACGCACCCACTTGCGCAGCACGTTCTCGTGAACGTCCAGGTCCTTGGCCGCCTGGGCCACAGCCACCCCACGCTCAGTGACCAGCCTGACCGCCTCGAGCTTGAACTCTCGGCTGAATGTCCTTCTTCTCTCCATGAACCACCTCCGGTTTCATCTTCCACCTTAACAAGGTGTCTTTGAAACCGGCAGCAGCCCA